>JBFEJN010000065.1:0-10593 GCA_041553195.1 Sulfurimonadaceae bacterium | reverse complement strand
TATGTTGAGAACTCTTCAGATGACTGTATCGAGATCTGGGGTGGTACGGTCAATATTAACAATGCGACAATGATCAACTGTAATGATGACAGTTTTGACCTTGACTACGGTTATGTAGGTACAGCTGACAACATCGTTGTTAAGCAGGTTAATGCATCACATGCAGGTTTTGAGATCTCAAGCGGCGGTGTTACTCCGATGACAGGTGCTGAGATCAAAAACTTTAGAATTGCCAAAGTAGATGGCAGTAACGAAGGCGGTATCTACATTAAAGATGACTCTACTGCACCTATCTTTGGTAATGGATTTGTAAGTGCACCAGGTGTAGACGATGCCGCTATCCATACTAAATTGGAATTTGCTGCTGATCAAAAAGCACAGATTGCATTCAAAGACGTCTACCTTAAACAATAAGGTATACGTACAAACAGAGCAGCCTTGCTCTGTTCTATTTTCACACTGCAGATCTTCCTTTTATCCCTCAACAGATTTTTTACAGCATACTCTTTTTACGGTACCACTACAGAGGACGCCAGTAAATGATTACATTTAAATGCTGTTCTTTCTGTAACCTCAATATAATCGCACCGTAACAGACCAAGGCTATAGTGTGCACAAACAGACGAAGGGTGCACATGTTATATACATTTTTCGGATTTACCGTATTGATAACGCAGATGGTTCTGTCTGTATTGTTGCTCAGAGCCATATAGGCTGCGGTAGATAAAAAGTATTGCCTCACCAATATGGAAATAATTAGGCAAAGCATAAAAGAGGGCTGCAAAGATTTTATCCAGACTGTTTGTACGGATTCCATCCGTTGTTTACGGTTTTAACGTCGTCTAAGTAGAATGGCTGTAACCATTCAGCAACAATATGAAAGCCCATAGTTTGGGCTTTCTATCCATGTTATGCTCCTCAATAACTCTTTTTTTTCTCTGTGTAACCAAAATGTTACACATGAGTAACGTTTGAGTAACCCCTCTCATCTATTATTCCACCATCTTAAATTACTTGGGGAATCCATGTCTACAAAAATGCAAAATATTGCTTTGAGTATGTTGATCGCCGGCACATCGTTGATGGCCAACAGCGACAACATGGCGGAATCGTTGATGAAGCTTCGTGCAGAGGTCGAGCAGCTTGACAGCTCGATCGCAGATGAGAAAGATACGTTTAAAGGTTCTATGAAATCACTGCGTATGCAAAAAAATGATCTTGAAGCGATGATCGCAAGAGAAGATCTTCGTATTAAGCAGCTTTCTGCCGAAATGGCGAAAGTAAAAGACGAGGTCAAAGAGGCCGGTAAAAACTCTGTCGGTCTGAAACCGCTTGTTCTTGAGGCTTTGACAATGCTTGAAAATGATATCCGTACACAGATACCATTTAAAACGGCGGACCGTATCGCCGATGTTCAGCGTCTTCAGAAGCAGGTCGAAAATGACGAGATCACAGCGCAGAAGGGGTTGGCCTTGGCATGGAACACCTACGGCGATGCGATCCGCATGACCAAAGAAAACGGCCTGTTCAAGCAGACGATCACGCTTAACGGCGAAGACCGTCTTGCCGAAGTCGCACGTATCGGAACGATGATGATGTATTTCAAAACGCCGAACGACGAAATGGGTTATGTTGTCAAAGAGGGTGAAAACTGGAGTTACAAAGAGGTTATTACCAAAGATCAAAGAGACCAGATTGCATCTATTTTCGATGCGTTTAAAAAGCAGATCCGTACAGGCTACTTCACACTGCCGAATGCGCTTGTTGCTGCGGAGGTGAAATAATGAAAAAATTACTACTGACACTGCTGTTGCTAGCAACAACACTTTTCGGTGCGACAGACACCCAACTTGACCGTGCCTATGCAAAAGAGTTCGCGTATATGAAAGCGCAAAAGAACATGTTGACAGAACGTCTGGCACGTGTGACTGCTGAAAACGCGCAAAAACTTGAGGCTGCAAAAGCGGAACTCAACGCACTGCAAAACAGTGTATTGGCGAAACAGAACAAGAGCGAGCAGTTGAGCGACCTGCTATATGCAGCGCAGCAAAATGCCCAGAATGTTACCGACGATGTCTCTATGGTCGAAGCGGTTGTATTGCAGGCACAGTCAGCCTTGGTACCTTACGGTATTACGATCGAAGCGGACAAAGCGAACTATCAGGGCGCGCTGAAAACGATCTTCGCAAAATCAGACGCATTGATTAAGCAGCTTTCGACGATCGAAGTGACAAAGGGGCCGTTCTATCTTAATGACGGAACAGAGAAACTGGGTACTGTGGTCAAGATCGGTAACATTGCGCAATTCGGTATTGACGGCAGCAATGCAGGTGCCTTGGTACCGGCCGGTGAAGGCAAGTTCAAGCTATATGACGAGCCAAGTGCGGTTGAGACTGCGGCGGCTTTGGCTAAGGGTGAAAAACCTGAGACTTTGAACATCTTTATTTACGAGAACAGTTCAAAAGAGATCGAAGATAAAACTGAGAAGACGGTTTACTCGGTCATCGATTCAGGCGGGATCATCGGTTGGGTCATCGTCGGCCTGGGCGCATTCGGCCTCTTGTTGGCACTGTTCAGACTGATCTTCCTGATGGGTTCAAACGCCAAGACGTCGACTTTGCCGCAATCAACATTGGCAGAACTGCTAAAAGGCGGTCAGGAAAAAGCCCTGGACTACCTTAAAACACAAAAAGGGGCGACGGCGCGTGTACTTAAAGCCACTGTCCGTAACCTTGATGCTGAACGTGAGCACGTCGAAGATGTGGTCATGGAGTCTATCATGCACGAGAGCAGCCGTCTTGACCGTTTTGGCTCTGCCATTATGGTTATTGCAGCCGTTGCACCGCTACTGGGTCTTTTGGGAACGGTAACAGGTATGATCGCGACCTTTGACATCATTACCGAGTTCGGTACGGGCGATCCGAAACTGCTTTCAGGCGGTATCTCGATCGCACTTGTCACAACAGAACTTGGTCTTATTGTGGCGATTCCGATGTTGCTGGTCGGCAACATGCTTAGTGCATGGGCAGAGAAGATCAAAGACGCGATGGAACATTCAGCGCTCCACTTGATCAACGAGTATAACAAGCAGAAATAATGATTGGCATATATCTTGAGGGCTTTTTTGACTACATGGGAAGCGGTGGCTTCGTTATGTGGCCACTCTTTTTTGCAGCGATGTTTTTGTGGTTCGGACTTGGATTCCGTTTCCACACGCTCAAGCGCGGTTCCCAAAAAAGTGTTCGTACGCTGATCCGTAAATACCACGAAAACAAGCGTACGAAGGTCGTTGGGATCATCGACAGTGCGATCCAGGACGCGATGGAGATCGTAGCAGCGCATGGCCGCAGCAGAACAGCCCGTAAACTGATCGACGATACGTTTTACGAGTATGAAGTCGCGATCAAAAGATACTCGAAGATGGTGATGACACTGGTGGCGATCGCCCCGCTTATCGGTCTTTTGGGAACGGTTGTCGGAATGATCGAGACCTTTGACTCATTGGCGTCAGCATCACTCTTTTCGCAGACAGGCGGTATCGCCGGCGGTATCTCGCAGGCGCTTTTTACAACACAGCTTGGCCTGGTCGTTGCCGTTCCGGGTGTGATCATCGGCCGTCTTCTGGACCGTCGAAGCCATGTGATAGAGCTCGAACTCGAGCAGATAAAAGACATATTATGTACAGAAGAGGTAAAGGAAGATCATGAAGTTTAGAAGAAAAAAAGAGCAGGTCAGCGATGTGGACATGTCACCGTTGATCGACATGGTTTTTATTTTGTTGATATTTTTTATGGTGAGTTCGACCTTTGTCAAAGATATGAAACTCGACCTTGAACGACCGGGCGCCTCGTCGGCGTCCCGTGCCTCTTCGAAGGTGATCCGCGTTTATATCGACAACACCGGCGAAACCTATCTTGACGGTCAGCCGGTCAAGACCTGGGCTATACAGGGGAAATTGCGCGACATGATGCGTGCATCGACAGAGAAATCGGTCCTGGTCGTGACAGATGACTCGATCGCGGTTGAGAAATTGATCGATGTGGTCGATCAATGCCGACTTTCGGGTGCAAAAGATGTTGCCGTAGCAACTAAAAAAGAGGTCGGTTAAGGTGCGTAAACCAACACTTGCGACCTATCTAAAGGCCGTTCTATGGATGGTCTTCGGTGTCATCTTTGTTTTCGGTACGGTCATCGTGATGAACGAGGATGGCGGTATCCATGAGACAAAGAAAAAAGAGAGCCCGGCCAACTTTGAGATCCAGAAAGTGGTGAAGCCGAAGCCGAAACCGAAGCCAAAACCGAAACCGAAACCAAAACAGGCGCAGACAAAACGTGCTGCACCGACACCGAGCCTAAGCTCAAATCTCGGCGGTATTGATACCGGTCTGGATGCCTTTATGAGTGATGACGCGGGAATGGATGATGCCCTTTTGGGTGATGTGGGCAAAGACGTGGTCATGACCGGGGAATCGGTCGACGTGGCCCCTAAGCCGGCCCAGCGTTCGGCGATGGAATACCCGAAAGCAGCGCGTAAAAACGGTGTGACGGGTTATGTCCTGATGAACCTGCTTATCTCCAAGAGCGGGCAGGTTGAAAAGGTCAAAGTCCTTCAGTCGGAACCGGCCGGTGTCTTTGACGAAGTAGCGGAAGCGGGTGTTCGAAGCTGGAGCTTTACGCCGGCACAATACAAAGGTCAGCCTGTAAAAGTGTGGGCTAAACAGAAGATCCGATTTGATCTACAATAAGAGAAGAACAATGAAACTATTTTTATTACTATTAACCGCTTTACAATTGACGCTTTTTGCTGCTGAAAAGAGCAAAAGTGATGATGTCGATCACGTCGCGCTGGCAGCACTGTTGATGAAAGACGGTCACTATGCACGTGCAGCCGAGACACTCAACGAAGCGGACACCACACAAAAAGATTTTGATTTCGTACTCTACTATACGATCAAAGGGCTTATCTTTACCAAGCAGCAGCTTTTCAGTGCGGCGAATGAGCAGTTTTACAAGGCGATCGAAAGCGGACAGACCGAACCGACGATCTACCTCTATATTGCCCAGAACAACTTTAAGCTGCACGACTATAAAGGGACTATCGAGGCACTGGAGAAAGCCGGCGATGTGGCTGCTCAAAAGCCGCAGCTTTTAGCGTTGAGAGCGGAATGTCATTGGAAACTGGACGAAAAAGCAGCTGCGCTGGATACTCTGGCCCTGGCTCAAAAAAAGTTTCCGGAATATTATGCAGTCTATAAACAGCGCTTTAACTATTACGTAGAGCTGGAACTTTATCAGAGCGCTTTGGAAGATGCAACGTTCTACCTGGCACATGAAAAGCCGAATGCAAAGACCTACTTGTCGTTTATCGGGGCTCTTCGTAAAAGCGGTGCGACGAATAAAGCCACCATTTTGGCCGAAGAGGGCAATCTGAGATTTCTGGACAATGCAGAGATGACCGTCATGCTGGCGCATCTTTACCTTGACCAGGAGATGGTTCAGGCAGCAGCAAACCTTTTTGATGAAGCGTCGATAGAAGATGAAAAGTACACCAAAGAGGCATCCGAGATGTTGCGCCGTGCCCGTGAGTTTACACTGGCACTCTATAAAAACGGACAACTGACAGATACCAAGGAGAAGTATAAACAGCGTATAGCGATCTACCTTGAATTTGGTGAGTATGAACGGGTCGTTGCAACAGCGAGTGCGTTAGAACGCAGCGGGCTTCTTGAAGATGAAAATATCCGGTATGCACTTGCGTATTCGTACTACATGACTTCGGACTTTGAAAAAAGCGAAAGTCAGCTTAAAGAGCTGAGCCGTCCTGATCTTTTTGAAAAAGCGACGGAGCTGCGTAAAAACATGGAAAAATGCCAAAACAACTCTTGGGAGTGTGAACTGTGAGACTACTGATATTACTGCTGACATTCAGCATAGCACTTTTTGCGATCGAGACAGGCGAACTCTCGTTTTTTGTTATGAAAGACGGGAAACCGCTAAAAGATCAAACAATTATTATCTTTAAAAAATCGAATGAAGTGCTTATTGATGCACCTGCAAAGTACGACAGACATGCAGAATTTGTGACGGACAGCGACGGACAGCTTTTTACGGTCCTTCCAACAGGTAATTACCAGCTGCAAGTCGTTGCAAAGCAAAACGGTGTCGCACAGGCATTTGTCAAGAAGAACTTTGTAGTGAAGCAGGGTCAGGAGTCGCAGCTTATCGTCTCGTTAAAAGCGGATGACAGCGTAGACTTTGTTGATGAAGAGGCTCCTAAAGTTAGCGGATCTGATGAAATTAAAATTGACAACAAGATAAAAGCAAAAGGTTTTATCAATCTTCAACTGACATCATCTGAAGATACTAAACCGATCAAAGACGCACGAGTCTTTGTCAAAGGTCTTAAAATAGATTTGAAAAGTGATGATAAAGGGTATGTCTCACTGGCTGTTCCTGAAGGGAATCAAACGATCTCAATTATTCACAGTGACTATAGTTCACAAACACTAAAGGTCGTTGTGTTAGCGAATGAGAGTATTAACAAATTTGTTGAGATGTCACCGGCGTCGATGGAACTAGAAGAGTTTGTTGTCCTGGCACCTCAAGTTCAAGGGTCGGTTGCCGCGGTGATGGCGGAAGAGAGAAACAGTGAATCTATTGCCAATATCATCGGTTCAGAACAGATGTCGAAGCAGGGTGACTCCAATGCTGCGAGCGCATTGAAACGCGTCGCCGGTGTTACGATACTTGGCGGAAAGTATATCTATGTGCGCGGCTTGGGTGATCGTTACTCCAGCACCGAACTCAATGGGATGGCACTGCCGTCGCCTAACCCGATTAAACGTACCGTTCCTCTCGACATGTTCCCAAGCGGGGTCATCGGAAGTCTGCAGGTTCAAAAAACATTTACGCCGGACATCACGGGTGCATTTGGGGGTGGTTATGTCAATGTACGAACAAAGAAGATTGCGGATGACGATTATGCAAAAATCAAAATTGGTATCAATGCTCATGACTCATATGGTCAAGAAGCACCGAGTTATCAGGGGTCTTCGACCGACTGGACCGGCCACGATGATGGCTACCGTGCGTTTGATCAGGGACTAATAAATGAAATGACACCGGTAGTAGGTGCAAATCCGCCTAGTTTGGATTACACTAACAGTCAGTTGCAGAGTGTTTTAAAAGCACGAGAAGTTAACAATCTTACAACCAATGTACCACTCGGCGGTGAAGTTGAAGTCGAAGTCGCAAAAAGTTTTACGGTAGCGGATGAACACGAGTTGAGCGTATTAGCATCGTATGGATACAAGAGTGAAGCAAAATTGCAAACGTACACCTCTCATGATTATCTGATCTCAAGAGATGGCGTCCAAAAGAGTACCCCTTTTAATACGGCAGTTAATGATTCGTATCAGGAAACAGTTAAGCACGGGGGTCTCTTGAATGTAGGTTATCAGTTCAGAAACTTTGACATTGCGTATACCAAGTTGTATGTCTTAAACACATTGAACCAGACGCGTGCCGTTGAAGGGACCTTCGGTGAGAATAACTCTCAAGAGAAACAGAGCTATTTAGAATGGCAGGAAAGAGAGTTAGACATTAATCAGATCAATGGTGGCCTTTCCTATGACATGTTGGTGAAAAACCGGTTTGATTTTGGATATGAATATGCAACAGCAAGTGAGTTTGTACCTAATGATGTTACATATAACTATATAAAAGTGTTCAGTAATCAGCCTTACCAATTTCAACCTCGTCAAAGCAAGTTGTCCTATAACAATAGAACAACAGATGATGAGGTCAATAACTTCTTTTTGAAAAATAAAACAGATATTCCGTTGTTAAGTGACGAAGATTATTTTGAAATAGGCTATGTGCAAGAGAACAAAGAACGGGTAGGTACACGTTTGGAATTGACGATGCAAAGCAGCATTACTGATACGAATGTTATATCAGGGCCTATTGATGGAATTATCAATTACGGCACTGGAGATGAACTCGATTTCAGTATCTCTTCACAACCTAAAGACCAGTATAATGCCAGCTTAGCGCGTAATGCTTTTTACTTCAAAGGTCTAGTCAAACCTGTAGAAGATCTGGATCTGACATTTGGTGTACGCCATGTCGATCTTAAACAGTCCGTTGAACAATATGAGATCACTAATAACATTGTCGGTACGACGACAAACAACCTTGAATTTACCAAGAACTTGCCAAGTCTGGGTGCAAAATATAATATTAACGAAGCGAATCAAGTGCGTTTGGCATATTCTGAGACATTTGTTTACCCCGACTTCCGTGAATTCGTCGATGCTGAATTTATTCACCCGGTTTTTCTGGCAAAAATTGCCGGTAATCCTGATCTGGTCGAAACCGATATTCAGAGTGTTGATTTCAGATATGATTATTTCTTTAATAACATCGATTCGATCAGTACCTCACTGTTCTATAAACATATGGTCAACCCTATTGAAGATACGCAGACCTTTACAACCGGAACATTGCCGCGATATTCGTTTGAAAACTCAGCGACTGCAGATTTGGCCGGAATCGAACTAAGCTGGTATAAGAACATGGGGTTCCTTACCAGTTTTCTTGACAACTTTGTCTTTTCCGGGAACTACACGTACATTGATTCACAGGTAGAATTGACACCGGAACAACAGCGAAAGTTTGTCACACAGGAACGTGGTCTACAAGGTTTGTCGCCACAGGTTATCAACTTGTCGTTTACGTATGAAGAGAGTGATAATAGAACGCTGAACCTCTCTTATAACAAGATGTCAGAGCGTCTTATGCGGGTAGCCCTTAAAAATGGTACGGTTGTTTACGCTTTGGATGATTATGAAGTACCGCCGCAACTACTTGACTTTACATGGACTGAACAGTTGAAAGTTGATTCATTTGCAGATATGGCATTTACGTTTAAACTCAAAAATATACTTGATGACGAAACGATTTGGAAGCAGGGTGACAATGTCACATTGCAGTATAAAACAGGTCGATCCATTTCAATGTCTTTGAGCGCCAAATTTTAATAAAAATGAAAGTGTTCCTTTTCATTTTATTTTTTGCCAGGCTTCTCGATGCCAATGTCGTACTCGATCCGAAAACGGCCTTTATGTGGCAGGACGTGGCGGAAAACCGGGGTGTCATTCTGACATGGGAAGAGGCGAAAGAGAACTGTGAAACGCTCTATTATGAGGGCTTCGATGACTGGTGGCTGCCGAGTGAGAGTGAGCTGAGTACGATCGTCGATGCCTCCCGGCCGAAAGGGCGCAGGATCAAAGCGGGGTTTGTCTATTACAAGCAAAACTCGACTTACTGGAGTGCCAGCACCTATGCCTGGAATGCACCGCATGCCTGGGTTGTCGACTTCGGTAACGGGGTCAGCTACACTTTGCCGAAAGAAGAACGCCGCTTTGTCCGCTGCGTACGCTGCAGCGATTTTAAGAAGTGCATCGAGCTGTTCTATGAGAAGTAGACCCCTTCTTTAACCCCCTTTTCAACACTTCAACGGCATAATCGCGTATTAATATCAGGGATTTTCCCAAAGTTAGGACGTTTATGCTAGATTTTGCAAAATTTATCAAATATTCAAAACCGGGGCCGCGCTACACCTCGTATCCGACCGCCCTCGAGTTTAACGATACCTTTACTTATGATGCCTACATCAGCAAACTCGACGCACAGGACAGCAGCCGTCCTTTGTCACTGTATTTCCATTTGCCGTTTTGCCGCAACGCCTGCTATTTTTGCGGCTGTAATGTCGTCTTCACCTCGAAAGAGGAGAAGATGCTGCGTTACATTGACTACCTTAAACGTGAACTGGAGATCCTGACTAAACACATCGACACCTCCCGCGAGGTGATCCAGATGCACTTCGGCGGCGGAACACCGACATTTTTCAGTGCCGAGCAGCTCGAAGAGATCATCGTGACGATCAAGAGCCATTTCAAGAACTTCCGCGCCGATGCCGAGATCTCCTGTGAGATCGACCCGCGCCACATCGACGAGGCCCAGATGAAGATGATGAGCGAGCAGGGCTTTAACCGTGTCAGCTTCGGTATTCAGGATTTTAACGAAAAAGTACAGATCGCCGTTCACCGCGTTCAGCCGTATGACGTGACCAAAAATGCGATGGACCTTGCCCGAAAATACAACATGGTCTCTGTCAATGTCGACCTTATCTACGGTTTGCCGTACCAGTCTCTTGAGACCTTCAAAGAGACTCTCAAACTTTCGTTGACACTGAATCCGGACCGTTTTGCGGTCTTTAACTATGCGCATGTGCCGTGGTTGAAAAAGACAAAGCGAAAGATCGACGAGACGACGCTGCCACTGCCGGACGAAAAGCTGCAGATCATGCAGTACACCATCGACTATCTGACGGAAAACGGCTATAAGATGATCGGCATGGACCACTTCGCCAAGCCCGAAGATGAGCTGTTCAAGGCGATCGAAAAGGGTGAACTGCACCGTAACTTCCAGGGCTATACGACCAAAGGCGGTGCCGACCTGGTCGGTGTTGGCCTTACCTCTATCGGCGAAGGCAATGATTATTACGCGCAGAACTTCAAAGAGATGGGC
>JBFEJN010000064.1:0-10825 GCA_041553195.1 Sulfurimonadaceae bacterium | reverse complement strand
TATGTAGAGTTTTGTGATGATGAGTTTAGTGCCGACACTAAGCGTTTTTAGAGGACTCTTAACTAAAACAAGGAAACATATATGTACGCAATCATTAAAAATGGTGGTAAGCAGTATAAGGTTCAAGAGGGCGATATTCTTCTTCTTGACAAAATGAACCTCGCTGCAAAAGACACTGTTGAGATCACAGAAGTTCTAGCGGTAAACGCTGGTGAGCTTGTAGTAGGAGCACCTTTCGTAGCTGGCGCTGTTGTCACTGCAGAAGTAATCAACGAAGGTCGTGACAAAAAAGTTATCACTTTCAAAAAGCGTCGTCGTAAAGACTCAAAAGTTAAACGTGGTTTCCGTCGTGATTTTACTCGCGTTCGTATCACCAAAATCGCTGCATAAGCACATTTAAGTAGGAGAAAGACATGGCACACAAAAAAGGTCAAGGTAGTACTCAGAATAATCGTGACTCAGCAGGTCGTCGATTAGGTGTTAAGAAATTCGGTGGTGAAACAGTACGTGCAGGTAACATTGTTATCCGTCAACGCGGAACTAAAGTTCACCCGGGTAAAAACATGGGAATGGGTAAAGACCATACTCTTTACGCACTCGTAGACGGTGTTGTTGTATTCGAAAGAAAAGACAAAAACCGTAAACAAGTTTCAATCATCCCTGCTGCATAAGCATTTTACAATTGGACCCTATTTATAGGGTCTCTTCTACCACTTCGAATATTTAATACTGTATTTTTTTTCATATCAAATGTATAATGTTAAATATTTATTTGGCGACTTGATTTAGGATCGAGCCGTCATTCCTGGATAGACAGGAATGTACAGATCTTCCGGGCTTATAGACATTAAAGACCTTCTCGTTTTAGAAGGAATCGATGTAAAGGTTGGCAGAAGGTATTAATATTTAGATTCAACCTGATCTATACGCTCGGGATACCAAAGGAAAACAATGTTTACAGATCAGGTCACATTAACACTTTCATCAGGAAAAGGCGGACAGGGCTGTGTCGCCTTCAGACGTGAAAAGTTTGTCACAAACGGCGGACCGAACGGCGGCGATGGCGGTAAGGGCGGTGATGTCATCTTCCGTGTCGATAACAATACGCACACCCTGTCGGGATTCAAAGGGCGAAAAAGCCTGAAAGCCGAAAATGGAAAGCCGGGCGAAGGTTCACGTATGACAGGAAAATCAGGTGCACCTTTGTACGTTATCGTGCCACCGGGCACGCAAGTCATCGACAAAGAGACCGGAGAAGTGCTTTTTGACCTCTTAACAGACGGTTATGAAGTACGCTATCTTCAAGGCGGTAGAGGCGGTCTCGGAAACTATCACTTTAAGTCATCGACCAACCAACAGCCGCGTTATGCGCAGCCGGGCGAGCCTGGAATCGAACGTGAAGTGATTCTCGACCTTAAACTGATCGCAGATGTCGGTTTGGTCGGTTTTCCGAATGTCGGTAAATCGACGTTGATCTCGACCGTCTCCAATGCCCGTCCGGAAGTTGCAAATTATGAGTTTACGACATTAACCCCTAAACTTGGTCAGGTCGATGTCGGCAATTATGAGTCCTTTGTGATGGCTGACATACCGGGTATTATCGGCGGTGCTTCTGACGGTAAAGGTCTCGGGTTGGAGTTTCTGCGTCATATCGAGCGAACAAAGACACTGCTTTTTATGATCGACATCGACAATTATCGCGGTTTGAAAGAGCAGTTTGACACACTCAAAGTTGAACTCGAAAAATTCTCAGAAAAGCTGCATACGCGTTCATACGCTATTGCGTTAACACGTACCGATGCAATTTTACAAGAAGAAGCGGCGGAGAGAACCGAAGCATTTATTAGAGAGCTTGGGCTTGAACCAGGTGTCAAAAGCCGTTACGGTTTTGAAGAGGGTTTCCCTTTTTACGAGCAGGATGACATGGACGGAACGGTGCCGTTCGACACGACAAAGCCGTTGTTTATAGCACCGATCTCTTCGGTCATGCACACCAATATCGACGGACTTCGATATGCACTTAATTCCCTAGTGAAGCAAAATCGCTAATGAAACGGTTGGTTGTTAAAGTCGGCAGTGCTGTTTTAACGGAGAACGACGGCGTTGCGCTTGAGCGTATGCAAAATCTTGTGGATTTTGTCAACGATCTTTCAATGCACTATGATGTTGTCCTCGTCTCATCCGGAGCTGTGGCCGCTGGGTATACAAAATTACAACTTGACCGCAGTCTGGTCGAGAACAAACAGGCACTTGCTTCTATCGGGCAGCCGCATTTGATGGAACTGTATAACAAGAAGTTGGCCCAGTATCAGAAAATTGGTTCGCAAGTGTTGGTCACCGCAGCCAATTTTCATAGTCAGGAACAGGCTGACCGCATTAAAAATACGGTCGACATTCTGATCGCCAATGGTGTTGTCCCGATTGTCAATGAAAATGACGTCACGGCAACAGATGAGCTGGTCGTGGGCGACAATGACCAGCTGTCAGCTTATACCGCCAATGCTATTGATGCAGAAATACTGTTAATCCTCTCTGACATCGATGCCTATTACGACTGCGATCCACGAAGTAATACCAATGCAAAGATCCTGAAAGTAGTAACGAAAATCAGTGCAGAAGAGCTCTCAAAAGAAGCGTCACCGCATGGTACCTTTGCAACAGGCGGGATTGTCACTAAACTCAAAGCCGCCAATTTTATGTTAAAGCATGGCCGTTCTATGTTTTTGAGTTCCGGTTTCGACCTTTCTGACGCCAAAAGTTATCTTTTAGAGGGTGTACACAAAGGTGGAACACTCTTTGCAGCGAAGGTGCATTGATGAACGTTATCTTTATGGGGACACCGGATTATGCAAGCGAGATATTAAAAGCACTGATAGCCGATGCAGAGATTAACGTCGTCGCTGTCTATACCCAGCCGGACAAACCGGTCGGACGCAAAAAGGTGATGACGCCGCCGGTTACCAAGACTGTTGCTCTTGAACATAAGCTGCCTGTCTATCAACCGACACGTCTGCGTGATGAAGAAACGGTTGCTGAGTTACTGCAAATAGAGTGCGATTATATTGTCGTGGCAGCATACGGACAGATCTTGCCTAAAGCGGTGTTGGATCATGCCCCGTGTATCAACCTCCATGCATCTATCTTGCCGGACTACCGAGGTGCAAGCCCGATCCAGCAAGCTATTTTGAACGGGGATAAAGAGACCGGTGTGACGGCGATGTTGATGGACGTCGGGCTGGACACCGGGGACATTTTGAAAATCGAGAAGATATTGATCGGCGATGACGAGATGGTCACGAGCCTGTTTGAACGCTTGACCGCCAGTGCAGCTGCGCTGACGATCGATGTCTTAAAGCACTTCAGCAACTACACGCCGGTAGCTCAGGATGATGCCGCGTCGACACACTGTACCAAGATTACCAAACAAGAAGGTCTGGTCGTTTTTGACGATGCACAAGCGCTCTATAACCGCTATCGTGCCTTTACCCCTTGGCCTGGCGTCTATCTGGAAAGTGGACTAAAACTCAAAAAGATGGCATTGGTCGACACGGAGAGTGTGCATAAGGCCGGAGAGATCCTGGCAATAGAGAAAGAGGCTGTCATCGTGGGTTGTACCAAAGGCTCGGTTTCGATCGAAGTGGTACAACCGGTCTCCAAGAAAGAGATGAGCGTAATCGCTTATCTTAACGGTAAGAGGCTCTCTCTTGCAGATACTCTCGCTTGAATCCGTCGACTCAACACAACGCTACCTTTTAGATGCTTTGAAAGAGGGGCAGTTCTCTTCCTCCGTATGTATCACAGCAGCACGCCAGGAATCCGGCAGAGGCAGCCGGGGTAACAGCTGGAGCGGTTTGGAGGGAAATCTCTTTTTTTCGTTTTCGATTTCGCGACACGAGCTTCCGGCTGACCTCAAACTTGAATCATCTTCGATCTATTTTACCTATATACTGAAAAGTCTTTTGGCCGATCTGGGCTCTTCTCTTTGGTTGAAATGGCCTAATGATTTTTACATTGGTGACAAAAAGATAGGCGGAGCTATTACAAACCTCCATAAAGACCTGCTTGTCTGCGGAATTGGTCTCAATACAAAGGTCTCACCAGAAGGTTTTGCAAAACTGGATATCGAAATTGAAAATGAAACACTCTTGAAACATTATTTTGAGATCTTAAAAGATCCACCATCGTGGAAGAAGATTTTTAGTAACTATGAGATAGAATTTGTCAAAAGCAGAAGCTACTTTACCCACAGCGGTAAAACAAAACTTTCATTAGAAAACGCCAGATTATTAGACGACGGCTCGATAGAGTGTGATGGACAAAGGATATTTAGTTTACGATGAGTGAAATAATAGTAATTGCCAACCAAAAGGGTGGTGTAGGAAAAACAACAACTGCTGTTAACCTTGCTGCATCTTTAGCAGTCGAAGGTAAAAATGTACTGTTAATCGATGCTGATCCTCAAGCAAATGCTACAACATCCCTTGGGTACAGCCGTAATGATTACGAGTTTAATATCTATCATGTATTGATCGGTACAAAAAAGCTCCGTGACATCATTTTGAAATCGGAGATAGCGACATTAGACCTTGCCCCGGCAAATATTGGATTGGTCGGTGTTGAAAAAGAGTATTACGATGCGGGCAACACCAAGGGCCGTGAGCTCATCATGAAAAAAGCGTTGGCCCAGGTCAAGGGCACGTATGACTATATCGTGATCGATTCACCTCCGGCTCTTGGACCGATGACCATCAATGCACTCGCAGCAGCCAATTCGGTCATTATTCCGATTCAGTGCGAGTTCTTTGCACTTGAGGGTTTGGCACAGCTGTTGAACACGGTACGTCTTATCCGTAAGACGATCAATCCGCATTTGGAGATCAAAGGTTTTCTGCCAACGATGTACAGTGCCCAAAACAACCTTTCGAAGCAAGTTTTTGCCGACCTTCGTCAGCACTTTGACAACAAGTTGTTTAAAGATATCGACGAAGAACTTATTGTCATTCCAAGAAATGTGCGTCTAGCAGAAAGTCCAAGTTTTGGAAAACCGGCACTTCTCTACGATGCAAAATCGAGTGGATCGATCGCCTACCAAAATCTAGCGCAAGCCATCATTGCGTAAGAGGACATGTCAGTGGCAAAAAATAAAGTGAAATCCTTAGGTCGCGGGCTTGGTGAACTACTTGGAGAGATCGAAGAGGCATACGACAATGAAGTCCCCAGTAATGAAGCTGTTGTAGACCTTCCGCTGGCGCAGATCAAAGCGAACCCTTATCAGCCCCGTAAACATTTTGATGAACGTTCATTGACTGAACTTGCCGATTCGATCAAGACATACGGCCTTATCCAACCGGTGGTCGTGGTAGAAGACGTCGACGGCTACATCCTGGTTGCCGGTGAGCGTCGTCTACGTGCCAGCAAGCTTGCAAAATTGAAGACGATTCGTGCGGTGATCGCACATATTGATGCCGAAAAGATGCGTCAGCAGGCCCTGATTGAGAACATCCAGCGCGATGAACTCAATATCGTTGACCTTGCACACGCCTATGGTGAGTTACTCGAGGTTCATGCGATTACACATGATGAACTTTCAACGATGGTACATAAGTCGCGAGCACATATTACCAATACATTGCGTTTGCTTCAGTTGTCGAAAAAAACCTTGGCGGCATTGAAAGAATCTAAAATAACAGCCGGCCATGCTAAAGTACTTGTAGGCCTAAGCGACAAAGAACAGGCCACGCTAGTTGCCTCGATTGTTGGTCAAAAACTGACTGTGCGCGATGTTGAAGCAGCAACAAAGTCGATGAAAAACAGCAATGTTACAGTGCCTCAATCCCAAGAAAAAGAGAGCTTTGACCTAACTGCATTGAAAGACCGCTTACATGAGCTTGGCTTTAGTGTAAAGACGAAAGCAAATGCCGTAACCCTCTCTTTTAATACGGAAGAAGAGATCGAAAACCTTTTGAACAGACTCACTATAGAGTAGCAACAGTACAAAGCTATCTAAAAGTAAGAGGTGCTGCTTCAAAATACTCCTATAGCATTTCATAATAATTATCAAAATTTATTTTTATAATCTGTTAAAAAAATGTCACTTTTTAACGCGAATATTGTAAAAAAACAAACTTTATCTTTCATTTATCTCTTTTCTTCTCTATCTTTAACAATAGCTTTAACTAGAGTGTAGTAAAATTGCGCAACTTTTAGGAGGTGGTATGTTAGATATAAATCCGTTGCTATTGGGCATCACGATCGTTGTCTTCCTTATCCTTATTGCCGTTCTAAACAGTTTGCTTTTTAAACCTCTCTTCAATTATATGAATGAGCGTGATGCTAGTATCAAGAGTGATCAAGACAAAGTTGGCAACAACGATGCTGAGATCGCTGCATTGACTGCTCAGGCCCAAAGCATTGTAAATGAAGCGAAGTTGGAAGCTGCGGCGATAAGAGAGAAAGTGATTGCAGAAGCGAAAGAACTCGCAGAAAGCAAAATTGAAGCAAAACGTGCTGAATTAGCGAAAGACAAAGCAGAGTTTGAGACATCATTGGCGCAAGCGCGTGAAGATCTTAAAAACACACTGTTGTCGCAAGTGCCTCTTTATAAAGAAGCAGTTAAAGCTAAGTTTAGTCAAATATAAGGAAACGATGTGAGTAAAATTCTTTTACCTTTATTGTTTGTAACAGCATCACTGTTTGCCTCAGAGCATGCAGCTGAGGGTGGTACGGACATTGTACAGCGCACCGTTAACTTCGTTATCTTTGCAGGTATCTTATGGTACTTGTTGGCAGAACCGGTGAAAAACTACTTCGGTGGTCGTTCACAGGGCATTGCTGATGAATTGCAAAAGGTGCAAGACAGACTTCGTGAGTCAAAACAGGCTAAAGAAGCTGCAGAAGCGAAGGTCATCGAAGCTAATAAACTGGCTGAAGAGATCATTGCGACAGCTTCTAAAGAGGGGAAGGTCTTAAATGAAAAGATCCTCAAGCAGTGTGATGTCGACGTTGAGAACATGCAGAAACAAAATGTTGCTGTTATGGAACTTGAACAACGTAAGATGGTCCGTCAACTTGTTGATGAGATCATGAACGAAGTTCTGACTCAAGAGAGCTCTTCACTTGACAAAGAAGCGATGGCTAACATCATAATGAAGAAGGTGGCGTAATGCAAGAGTTAATCGCAAAACGTTATGTGAAAGCATTAGGTGAAGCAACAGGTTCTGAGGCTCTTGAAAATATGTATAACGTATTTTCAGCGATGGCTGCAAGTTTTTCAGATACGAAGTTTACTTCTATTATGGAAAATCCACAGGTCGCAAAAGCAGACAAAGAATCGATTCTGCTTGACGCAGTAAAAGCGGCAGAGAGTGACAAGTTAAACAACTTGATCAAGCTTTTGGTAGAAAACGGACGTATCAGCATCATTCCCGCAATGGCTGAAGAGATGCGTAAAGAGATCGCACGCAGTTCTAAGAACTACAGCGGTGTCGTTTACAGCAATGAAGATGTGGATGCACAGACCCTGTCTGACCTGAGCATGGGTCTTGGCAAAAAAGTCGGTGCAACAGTTGTGTTGGAGTTTGTAAAAAATGATGTCGATGGTCTAAAGGTCGAAGTGACTGACCTGGACATGGAAATCAATTTTTCAAAAACTCGTGTGAATGCACAACTTGTAGAACATATCTTAAAAGCAATCTAAATAGGAGGCAAACAAAGTGGTAGCTAAAATTCAAGCTGATGAAATCAGTTCAATTATTAAAGAGCGTATTGACAACTTTGAACTAAGTGTTGATATTAACGAAACCGGAACAGTAATTTCTTACGCAGACGGCGTTGCACAGGTCTATGGCATGAGCGATGTTATGGCAGGTGAGATGGTCGAATTCGAAGATGGGACGCAAGGTCTTGTACTTAACCTGGAAGAGGCAAGTGTAGGTGTTGTTCTTCTTGGTAAAAGCCAACTTCTTCGTGAAGGTATGAGCGTTAAACGTCTTGGTAAACTTCTAAGTGTACCAGTTGGTGACGCGGTTATCGGTCGTGTTGTCAATGCACTGGGTGAGCCGGTTGACGGTAAGGGTCCAATCGAAGCAACTGAAACACGTTTCGTTGAAGAGAAAGCACCTGGTATTATGGAACGTAAATCGGTACATGAGCCTCTTGCAACTGGTATTAAAGCGATTGACGCACTTGTGCCGATCGGCCGTGGTCAACGTGAGCTAATCATTGGTGACCGTCAGACTGGTAAGACAACGGTTGCTCTTGACGCTATTATCAACCAAAAAGGTAACGGTGTTATCTGTATTTACGTTGCTGTTGGTCAAAAAGAGTCGACTGTTGCACAGGTTGTTCGTCGTCTTGAAGAACACGGTGCAATGGAGTACACGATCGTTGTAACTGCTACAGCAGCAGAAGCGGCAGCACTTCAGTACCTTGCACCATACACTGGTGTAACAATGGGTGAATACTTCCGTGACAATGCACGTCATGGTCTGATCGTTTATGATGATCTTTCTAAGCATGCCGTTGCATACCGTGAAATGTCTCTTATCCTTCGTCGTCCTCCGGGCCGTGAAGCATACCCAGGTGATGTTTTCTACCTACACTCTCGTCTTCTTGAGCGTGCAGCTAAACTTAACGATGAAGAAGGTGCAGGTTCACTGACTGCTCTTCCAATCATTGAGACTCTTGCAGGTGACGTTGCGGCATATATCCCGACAAACGTTATCTCGATCACTGACGGTCAGATCTTCCTGGAGACTGACCTGTTCAACTCGGGTATCCGTCCGGCGATCAACGTTGGTCTTTCGGTATCTCGTGTTGGTGGTGCAGCGCAGATCAAAGCAACTAAACAGGTTGCGGGTACACTACGTCTTGACCTTGCTCAGTATCGTGAACTTCAGGCATTTGCTCAGTTCGCATCTGACCTTGACGAACTGTCTCGTAACCAACTAGAGCGTGGACAGAGAATGGTAGAGGTGCTTAAGCAACCACAATTCTCGCCACTTGCAGCAGAGCAGCAGGCATTGATCATCTTTGCAGGTAACGAAGGTTTCCTTGATGACATGCCACACACATCTGTTGTCAAATTTGAAGCTGAGCTTTACCCATTCATCGAAGCATCTTATCCACAGATTTTCGAAAACATCAGAAGCACATCGAAAATCGATGATGACACAAACGCAATGATGAAAAAAGCGCTTGAAGAGTTCAAAGCATCTTTTATCGCTGAATAAGAAGGACCATTATGGCCAACTTGAAAGATATTAAAAGACAGATAGGAAGTGTAAGTAACACGCAAAAAACAACGCGTGCTATGAAACTTGTCTCAACTGCAAAGCTTCGCCGCGCAGAAGAGCTTGCACGTCGCTCTCGTCTGTTTGCTGAAAAAACAAATGCTATGATCCAAGAGATCGCATTCCAGATCGAATGCACTAAAATGGGCGGCATTGACAATCGCTGTTTTGAGAAGATCGAAACACCTAAGATGGTTGATATTATCTTTGTAACGGCTGACAAAGGTTTATGTGGCGGTTTTAACATTCAAACAGTTAAAGCGGTTAATAAACTGATGAAAGAGTTCAAAGATGAAAAGGTCAAAGTTCGTCTTCGTGGTATTGGTAAAAAGGGTGTTGAGTTTTACAAATACAATGAAGTCGAGATGTTTGATACGGTAATTGACCTCAGTTCTGCTCCAGACATGGGACGTGCAGCTGAGTTCGTTACAACATCGATCAATGACTTTAAAGATGGAAAGACTGACGCTGTTTATATTATCCATAACGGATATAAAAACATGATCACGCAAGAGTTACATGTTGATCGTGTACTTCCTGTCGATACAGATACATTTGACTGTACAGAAAGTACAGACAAATCGCTTCTTGAGATCGAAGCGGAAGACAGTGAAAAAATGCTGGACTCTTTACTTACGAAGTATGTTGAGTACAACATGTATTATGCATTGATCGATTCTGTTGCTGCAGAGCACTCTGCTCGTATGCAAGCGATGGACGCGGCAACAAACAATGCAAAAGAGATGGTTAAGACGCTAAATGTTAAATACAACAAAGCGCGTCAAGAAGCAATTACAACAGAACTGATAGAGATTATCAGTGGTGTTGAGTCAATGAAATAATGGAGGAAACAATGGTTGGTAAAATTATCCAAGTAATGGGTCCAGTTGTTGACGTTGAATTCGAAGGAAAACTTCCTGCGATCAATGAAGCAATTGATGTTAAAGGTGGATTGGGTGAAAACACATTCCGTCTTGTTCTTGAAGTAGCTGCACACATCGGTGGCGGTCGTGTTCGTACGATCGCTATGGATATGAGTGATGGACTTGTTCGTGGTCAGGAAGCTGTCGCAACAGGTGCTCCTATCAGCGTTCCGGTTGGGGAAAAAGTCCTTGGACGTATCTTCAACGTAATCGGTGAGACAATTGATGGCGGTGAGCAGGTTTCTGACGCACCAATGTGGTCAATCCACCGTGATCCACCTCCATTCATTGAGCAGTCTACGAAGACTGAGATGTTTGAGACAGGTATCAAAGTTGTTGACCTTCTTGCACCATATGCTAAAGGTGGTAAAGTCGGTCTGTTCGGTGGTGCTGGTGTTGGTAAAACAGTTATCATCATGGAGCTTATTCACAACGTTGCACACGGTCACGAAGGTCTTTCTGTCTTCGCCGGCGTTGGTGAGCGTACACGTGAAGGAAATGACCTTTACTACGAGATGAAAGAGTCTAACGTTCTGGATAAATTTGCACTGTGCTACGGTCAAATGTCTGAGCCTCCTGGAGCACGTAACCGTATCGCATTGACTGGTCTTA
>JBFEJN010000063.1:0-11096 GCA_041553195.1 Sulfurimonadaceae bacterium | reverse complement strand
TATTCCTGTGTAGGGACAAGCTTCTGGACCGTTGTATTGTCACCCAGCTGTCCGGAACCATTAGCGCCCCATGACCAAAGCGTACCGTCTGATCTGACTGCTGCCGTATGGTTGGCCCCTGCTGAAACCTGTTTCCAGTACAGTCTATTAATCGTGACCGTGATCTGTACCGTATTGTTTCCATCCGTGATCCCCAGTATAGCTGTATCGGTACTGTTTCCATCAATTGTTTCGTTGTAGTTAAGAATATTATCTTTAACGTAAAAGGTTCCATAATTTCCGTCCGTGACAATAGAAGCAGATAGAATGTCCCCATCAGGGTCATTGGCTGAAGAGAGAATCTTCCAGTCGGCACCCACATAGGTGTAATCAATATTCAGGGTCATATTAAAATCAGAAGCTGTAGGTGTGCCAATGGCCGCAATAGTGAGACCTACTGTTTCAGCCGGGGAATCTACTGTACCGTCATTGGCAATAAAGGTAAAGCTGTCAAGTCCGACATAATTTGGATCGGGAGTATAGAGTGATCCTGTAAAGGTACCGTGTGCCGGTGCTGCCACCACGCTGTAGGTAAGTGTATCACCATCAATATCTGTTGCGCTTAAAGTGATCGTGGCCGATGCATTCTCATCCAGGGTGATCTTCTGTGGTGTTGCTATGGGCGCATCATTGACCGCCGAAACAATGAGATTTACCGTTGCAACCGGAGCGGCTGCTGTACCGTCATAGGCTATAAAGGTAAAGCTGTCCGTTCCGTTATAGTTCGGATC
This sequence comes from Sulfurimonadaceae bacterium, assembly GCA_041553195.1. Taxonomy (GTDB): domain Bacteria; phylum Campylobacterota; class Campylobacteria; order Campylobacterales; family Sulfurimonadaceae; genus Sulfonitrofixus. The sequence goes on along the minus strand of JBFEJN010000063.1, from coordinate 10,326 downwards.
GGGAGTATAGATGGATCCTGCAAAAAAGGTACCGTGCGCCGGTGCTGTCACCACGATGTAGGTAAGTGTATCGCCATCCACATCAGTTCCTAAAGTAAGCGTGGTTGGCGTATCCTCATCCAGGATGATTTCCTGTCCCGCTGCTACTACAGGTGCATCATTGACCGCCGAAACAGTGAGGCTTACCGTTGCAGTTGGGGAATCTACCGTACCGTCATTGGCTACAAAGGTAAAGCTGTCCGTTCCGTTATAGTTCGGATCGGGCGTATAGATGGACCCTGTAAAGGTGCCGTGTGCCGGTGCTGTCACCACGCTGTAGGTAAGGATATCGCCATCAATATCTGTTCCGCTTAACGTGATCGTCGTCGGTATATCCTCATCCAGGATGATCTCCTGTCCGGCTGCTACCGGCGCATCATTGACCGCCGAAACAGTGAGGCTTACCGTTGCAGTTGGGGAATCTTCGATACCGTCATTGGCTATAAAGGTAAAGCTGTCCGTTCCGTTATAGTTCAGATCGGGAGTATAGAGTGATCCTTCAAAGGTACCGTGTGCCGGCGCTGTCACCATGCTGTAGGTAAGTGTATCGCCATCCACATCCGTTCCACTTAACGTGATCGTGGCTGGCGTATCCTCATCCAGGATGATGCTCTGTACCGTTGCTACGGGTGCATCCTGTACTGCTGTGATCGTGAGGCTTACCGTTGCAGTTTGGGAGTCTACCGTACCGTCATTGGCTTTAAAGGTAAAGCTGTCCGTTCCGTTATAATTCGGATCGGGCGTATAGAGTGATCCTGCAAAGGTACCGTGTGCCGGTGCTGTCACCACGCTGTAGGTAAGTGTATCGCCATCCACATCCGTTGCGCTTAACGTGATCGTCGTCGGTATATCCTCATAGAGGTTTACGATGTATGAATTGGCTACGGGAGCTGAGTTCTGTGTATTGGCAAGTACAATCACCGTGTCCATGGCAGAATTAAATGTGCCGTCGTTAGCAACAAGCCCGAAGACATAGGTACCGTCTATGTCCACAGTGAATGTAGGCTTGATTGCTGTTGCATCAGAGAGTGTTGCAGTACTTCCTTCCGGCTTATAAATGACACTCCAGGTGTAGGTCAAGGCATCCAAGTCTGCATCTGAACTTAAAGTTGCGTCAAGTGTCACCAGAGATCCTGTCTCAACGTTCTGATTGACTCCGGCATTGGCTACTGGAGCATGTGTCCCTGTAGGAACAGTTCCTTCTGCAGCAACAATAGCATCATCCATGATCTGTTTTGCATCTTCAGCACCTGGTAAAATAATACCCATTGCTGTTTGAACAACAGTGTCAAATGCAAGACTGCTGAAGTCTATTTCTGCAGGCAATAAAGCGATGAGAGTCGGATCAAGATCAATGAGGCTGTTGGTGGCATTTCCATCGGTGTCAAGCGACTGAAGCAATCTTGCCAGATTTACTGCTGCAGTAAAATCATTGGGAAACAAAGAATAGGGCGTAATCATATCTTTTTGTGCCGCAATAGTTCCGATCGCTGCCGTTCCAATAGAGAAGGTAACATCATCACCTGCTTTACAACTATATTCTCCATTACTATCCGTCATGCCTGCAGTATTGGATGAACAATTGTAATCAAGGCCTTTCACAAGTGCATCTACAAATGTTCCTCTTACATTCAGCGGTCCAGTATCACTTTCACTTCGACTTCCACATCCTGTCAAGACTAAGAGTGAAGAAAGTAGCACGGTACTTATGGTGTGTTTTATATATCTGCTTTTCATTTTGACTATCTCCCCGGTATGCTATTTAAAGTATATATTTATGTTCAAAGACGATAGTTATAGAAAGAACAGACAGTATGTTTTCTATTGTTTTTAACGTATGATGGACATAAACCTATTTAATCCATGTCACTTTATCAGTTCAATATCATTCCTGCATCACATTCCAAAAGAATTGTTAAATTCAGCAAAATATGATGTCAAGGACACTGAAACTTTTCCGTAATAATGTATATGAAGCAGATTATGGTGCCAGGAAGACAGGAAAAAGAGCCAAGCGTAAGGGGCTAAAGCCTTATGCAGGACAGAACTAAATTCTGTATCGTAAAATGCCACATCGTAAAAAGTGACATACTCGTGCTCTGGAGTAATAAAAAAAGTTTGAGAGTGTAAGCAGTCAAAGCAACTCTTGTTAATGCGTAAAACTGTGCACAAAAGGGTTAAAAGTCAAGCCCCAAAACACTCTCAATTCCCTCTTTTTCAATCAACTTATCCAATTTTATAGCCACATTCTCTCTGGCTATAGCATAGCCCTGCGTAGACTGTCCGGTGATGTTGAGTTTATTGCTGCCGATCGTTGTTCCGGTATGGTCTCGTGTGGAGAGACTGATGGCGGTACGGGCGAGGTCAAACCCCATGCTTTGTGCCGTGTCGACTTTGGCAAGGATGGCAATACTGAGATGAGAGTCGTCGTTTCGCTGCTCTACAAGCAACCCTTTTTCACTCAGTCCCGCTTTGATCGGTTCGATTAGGTTCACAGCGTCACTGTTGGCATCAAAGCCAAAGGTGATCTTTGAGCGGAGATCGTCATAGCTGTTTTTATAATGGCTGCTTGCAATTAAATAGGAAGCCGAATCAAAGCCTCTGTTCAGAACGTTCATGACATTGAGAGTCTGCTCCATCGAGACAAGATCACGGTTCGCCTGTTTATAGAAACGCAGCTTCTCGATGACGTTTTTGGTTTGTACGTTGCTCTCTTGACTCTCTAAAAGTATCAATTTCCCGTCCAACTCCTTTTTCAGGCTCTCAAAAAGCTGGGCTTTGTCACTTTTTATCAACACGAGATGACGTCTAAACCCCTGTTGTGTAGATTCGACAACCGTGTAGTTACTGATGCGGATGGCTTTGACCATGGTTGCAACGGTGTTGTCAACATCATGCTGAGCACTCTCGATCGCACCGGAACGTACGGTGGTCGAGCTTTTATATTCAGAAGAAATCGTGACACTGAGTGTTGAGACCATTAGGTCAAGTGCGTTGGCAATAGCCTCTTTCTTGTCAACGCCTTCGGCCACTTCATAAAGAAGCTGATCGTTGCTTTGAGGCGGATTTGTGTACCATGAAGGCAACGTTTTCGGTGCGGTTACGATGGGCTTTTTCTCCGCACCACAGCCGTTAAAAAAGAGAGTGATCAGGAGCAGTGTCAGTAAGGTTCTCATCGCTGTTCTCTTTATTTCGCGATCTGTTCTTGTGCGATCTTCTCTTTTTCGATGAGATGCTGGATACGGTTGACCGCAACGTTGATCTCTTCAACCGGTTCGATCGTCAGTTCATCGGCCGCTTTATAGTAGTGTTGTGCTTCGGAAAAATTTCTACGGACTTCATAGATGACACCGATGTTGTAAAACGGGACATAACTTTGCGAAGTTGTTGACTCCATCAGTCGGCGAAGCAGTTGTTCTGCTTTGTCATATCGCGTCTGCTCTATATAAAGCAGGGCGTTTTCCAAAAGTTTCTCCTGTTGGTCACTGTACTCCATGTCCGGCTCTTCCAGCAATACTACCGAGATATTGCGGTAGTGCGGGGTAAGTTTATAGGCGAACTCGTTTGCTATGGTATTGGCAAGGTATTGGCTGCCAGAGTGCTTGGAAGGGAGTGTTCTGGTGTCATCTGCACAGTGGTTCCACTGTTTTTGACGGCGGACATTGTCCGCATAGATGATGCCGGCTGTTGAGACATCGATCATACGGATCTGTGCAGAGAGGCCGATGGTCCGTTGTTGACAGGCTACTCTGACCTTCCAGCACTTTCGCTCTTCCCCTTTGCCACTGCATTTTGTACGTTCGACATAATAGTTGTCATCATGCATCGTCGGGACATCAACACTTCCCGAAATAATCGCCTGTGCACCGAGAAGATTACCGACTTCGACAGCAGTAGAGGTATCGATCAGTCCGCTGTTCTGGACTTTCTGTTCCTGGACGATCTTGTTCAGGTCGGTCCTGTTAATAACACTGAAGTACGGTTTGCCGTCGATACGTTGATTGGAGATAGACGCTTCGATCTTGTCTGCGAGGTTGACATAGTCACTGTGAAAAGGGGTGACGGCGATATTTTTAGCGTTAGCTGCCCCATTGATCTCGGCCGGTTCCAATGCTTTGACTGTCACTTTTTGCGCACAACCGCTGACAAAAATAGCGACAGAAACTGCCAGTAGAAGATGTAATGCTTTCATATATAACTGCCTTGATTAAATTTGAATGTAATTTAGCACAATCCAACTAAAGAATATGGGAGAACTGCGTTTTTTCCTGAGATCTTCAGAAGATATGTGACGTTTATGTTAATACGCAGTCACGGCAATAATTGTGAAGATGAATTGACATTTTAAGGCTACTAACCATGTCGGAATTGCTGTAAGATCGTACCAATAAAGAGACCGAAAGTATGGATCGGTCTCTAAGGAGGTTAGATGAAAGTGGTATTAACGATCGCCGGTTCCGATTCAAGCGGCGGTGCCGGTGTTCAGGCTGACTTGAAGACGTTTGAGGCTTTTGGTCTTTTCGGTACGTCCGCTATCACTGTTTTAACGGCCCAGAAAACAAGCGGTGTGGTGGGCATTCAGGAAGTCGATGCCTCTTTTGTAGCGGCGCAGATAAATGCGGTGCTTGAGGATTTTAACGTTGCGGCGATCAAGATCGGCATGCTCTATTCCAAGGCGATTATTGAAGCGGTCAGAGAGGTTATTCAAGATCTTCACATCCCTATCGTACTTGACCCGGTCTTTATCTCAAAAGCGGGTTCAACGCTCTTACAGGAAGATGCCATCGAATCGATGCGAACACTGTTTCCCTACGCTGCCGTTATCACACCCAACCTGTTTGAGGCGGAAGGTCTCTTCGGCTATCGACACGGTGAGAGTGACTCTTTGGCCTTATTGAAAGAGTTGTCGACACCGGTGTTGATCAAAAACCAGCTTTTAGAGATGCCGAGCGGAGCGGTCGTTGTGGACCAACTCTACTTCGCTCATCAGAAAAGGGTCTTTCTCTCACCGTACATTGAAACAGAAAACCTGCACGGTACCGGCTGTTCGTATTCAAGCGCTATCGCAGCCAATCTTGCCCTGGGACATACTCTCGAAAGGGCCATCGATATCGCAAAGCGATTTATTACCGTGGCACTGATCCATGCGCCGGCTATCGGTGAAGGTCCTGGGCCTATAAATCACAAACAAGGAGGTTTACACATTGCGATTACTTAAAGGGCTTTATGTCATTACTGATGACACTTTGACACCGGACGAAACCGTTGTGGCGCAAGTCGAACGTTCTCTTGATGCCGGTGCAGGCATCGTACAATACCGTAACAAAGTGCACACGGATGAGCAGGTCGAAGCCGTTTGCCGCCAACTGCAGGATCTCTGTCGCGAAAAAGGGGCGCTCTTTGTCATCGATGACAGACCGTACCTTGCACACAAGATCGCTGCAGATGGTTTGCATATTGGTAAAGATGATATAAAATTAGAAGAGGCGCGTAAGATCTTTACGCAAGGCATCATCGGTGTCTCGTGCTACGGCAGTGTCCGTTTGGCACGCGAAGCTGAAGAAGAGGGGGCAGATTACGTCGCCTTTGGTTCGTTTTACCCTTCGCCGACCAAGCCGCATTCGGGCGTGGTCTCAAAAAGTGTATTGCGAAAAGCCAAAGAGGCACTGCGTATCCCGGTCTGCGCCATTGGTGGGATAAACCTAGAGAATATCAGTGACGTGGCCAGGGAAAGCCCGGACATGATAGCAGTCGTGAGCGCCGTTTTTAAAGGCGACATCATTAACAACACCTATAGACTTATAGAAAGGATGAACAGATGAAAACCTATATAGCAGCTGCAGCAGCAGCCATGGTATTGGCCTCCGGCGTCATTGCCGCTGAACCGGTAGAACAGAACAAAGGCTTTGAGAACATGCGTAAAGGCTTCGAACGTATCGTACGTATCGGCGTTGATGTTCAGGGAAATCAGGATGATGTCACCGCTGGCGTCGGTGACAAAAAAAAGATGGGATACGAGATCGCTTTCGGGGCCGAACGAAAAGTTGAGGACTTTCGTTTCGGTACGCGCATTATGCATACTATCTACAATTACGGCGATAAGACCTATTACACCGCCACAAACGAGACACGCAACAGCAACTACGGGCTGGAGATGTCGATGAGCCGTTTTTATAAAGCGACCCAATACTTCAAACCGTACCTCGGCGCAGGTTTCGGTCTCAACAAATCAAAAATAAGTGACGATTCCGGTTTTCAGAGCGAAACGTATGCGCCAACGCTTCATGTTAAGGCAGGGATCTCCGGGGAAGTGATCGTGGGTATCGGCTATTATGTCGAAGTCAAACGTCGTTTTGCCGACAACACTGACAATATCGACGGTGTCAACGGTACGATGACGACGGCTGGGATCAGTCACCAGTTCTAATCTACATTCCACATCTCAGGGTCGGTGACACGCCGGCCTCTTTTTTTCAATGCATTCTTACCAATCGACATTTTTCAGATACCAAAGATCGTGTGATCGTTATAAAATCCATACAAGACAGAAGCAGTGTACAGTGATGACGGCTGATCAAGGAGTGAATGATGAAGGTAAAATTGGCGATTGAATGGTTTTTAAACCCGGACCACCTCCCGTTTATTGTCGGGATCAAAGCAGGTACTTTTGCCAAACACGGCATCGAACTCGAACTTATCGAACCGAACGAGCATTATGACGGACTCGACGAATTGCTCAAAGGGAACATCGCATTTGCGACCAATGAGCCACTCCACCTCATAGAGCAGTTTGATGAAAAAATGCTCTCTTTGGGGAGTTATTTCGAGACCAAAGGCGGTGTATTACTCAAAAGCAGTTCGTACTCCAAGCTCATAATGGGAGAGTCGATCACGGTTACCACGCCGGTCTCCAACCCGGTGACTAATGCCATCGGCTTTGAGATTCTTCGCCGTTATTATGCAAAAGAAGGGGTGGAGATAACCCGAGAACAGGTCGACTTTGTGCCAAACGGTTTTGAACATCTTAAATATATGAAAGAGGGTGCCGACGGGGGTTGGCTCTATTTCTACAATTTTGAGGGTATCGAAGCACAGCATGAGGGTATGGATGTACTCTATCTTGACGCTGAAAACGCCGGCTTTGCCAACTTCAGTGCACTCGACATCTTTACCAGTAAAGAATTCTATAACGCCAACGAAGCGATCTGCATGGCCTTTGTCAAGGCGGTCAAAGAGGCTATGGTATTGATGCAGCAGCAGCCTGAAACGGCTAAACAGTACTATTATGATTATACGGGTGAAGAAGTCTCTGCACTGATGGATGATATACTTGATACAACGCTGGGCTGTTTCAACACCGATTTCGTATCGGACTTTGAGAAGGCACTGCCTGTATTGGAGTTTTTCAAAGAGATTGGTATCACCTCTCTGGAGAATAACCGTTTCAAAACGGCATTTTTGGCGTAATGATGAAAGGGCTCATACTTGTCGCGCATGGCAGTCGTCGTGAGACCTCCAACCGAGAGTTCCTCACGATCGTCGAGCAGGTCCGAAAACAAAAAGATCTGGACTTTGCACGGATAGAAGCTGCTTTTCTGGAGTTTTCCGAGAGGACGATCGACAAAGCGGTCGAAGCCATGGTAGATGCCGACGTCGAGAACCTCTTTGTCTATCCCTATTTTTTAAATGCCGGCAACCACGTCGTTAACGATATTCCGCAAAAGGTCAAAGCAATGGAGCAAACATACCCTAACATTAAGGTCACCGTTCTTCCTTACATTGGAAGCTCGGCCAGTATTATTTCAGTTATTGCCGACGAGCTTGGAGGTGTGCTGTGATGATTGCCGTGTCGGCCTGTCTGCTGGGCGAAAAGATCCGTTTTGATGGCGGGCATAAACACGACCGCTTTATTACCGATGAACTTTCCAAATATGCAACCTTCAGCTCCTTTTGCCCGGAACACATCGCCTTCGGTACGCCACGTCCTTCGGTGCGTGTGGTGCGCGAGGAGGAGACCATCGTTATTCAGTCCAACAAGACAGGTGCGGACGTCACCTCTGCCTTGGAAGAAAGTTCACGTCGTGAACTCGGGAGCATCGCGAACGAGCCGCTGACCGGGATGATCTTTAAAGCCAAGTCACCGAGTTGCGGGTTGGGCAGTGCCAAGGCCTATCTGCCGAATGGCTTTGCCGAAGGTAAGACTGACGGCGTCTTTGCAGCAATGTGCCGTGAGACCTTTCCGCTCTTGCCGATGGAAGAAGAGGGGCGTTTGAATGACCCCTGGCTGCGCGAAAACTTTGTGATGCAGCTCTTCGCCTATGATGCGTTCGAGATCTTCAAAACCACTGCGCCCAAGATGAAAGATCTGGTCGATTTTCATCAGCGCTATAAGTTTATGTTGCAGTCCAAGGATGAAAAAGCCTACAGAGTGCTTGGTAACCTGGTTGGTAATCATGCAAAACCCGATTTCTCTGAGCTGCTTGCGCGTTATGAAGAGATCTTCAAGATGACCATCGCGAAAAAAAGCAGTGTCGGTAAGACACGCAATGTTCTCGAGCACATGGCGGGATTCGTCAAAAATGACCTGAGCGCTGTCGAAAAGGAGATGCTGCACGAGCAGCTGCACGACTATTCGGCGAAGATCATTCCGCTGATCGTTCCGCTCAGTACGCTGGAAATCTTCGCCCGAAAATACAAGGCCGAATATCTTTTAAGCCAGACATTCTTAAAGCCTTACCCCAAAGAGCTGGCCTTGCGTTCGGACATCAGAAGCGGAAAATGAGACGCATACTCTGGTTCCGCCGCGATCTGAGAGTCGAGGACAATCCGCTTCTTTCGCTTGGCGGCGAGGTCCTGCCGATCTTTATCTTTGACCGTCTTATCCTCTCTAGACTTGCTGTTGCCGATCGACGTCTCTCTTATATCTTTGCACAGGTCATCCGCCTGAAAGAAGCGCTTCAGGCAAAGGGGCTTGACCTTAAACTCTATTTCGCGGACCCTCTTGACGTTTTTGCCTCTTTGTCCAAATTGGGATTTGAGGAGGTGGCCGCCAGCGGCGACTACGATGCCTACGCCCGAGAGCGCGACCTGCGCGTCTCGCACATTATCGATTTTAACTATCTCCACGACACCTACATCTTTCGACCGGAGGAAGTGTGTAAAACCGACGGTTCGCCGTACCTTGTCTTTACGCCGTTTTACAAGCGCGCCAAAGCCCTTTTCAGAGCCGAACATATGCAAAAGCATCCTTTTGTTGAACAGCAACTTTTTCCCTTGGACTACGAGGGGATCATGCAACTAAACAATAGTGAGCCTATACGGCTGCCGCTGGAACTCACTTCGATCGGATTCCGGTTCAACCTGCCCGAGGTTGCTTCAACCGATGAAAAACTTGATGCATTGGCACTTCGTCTCAATGACTATGCCGAAAATCGCGATTTTCTTTCGCTTGAGGGAAGCTCCGACTTGAGCCTGGAACTGCGATTCGGAACGCTCTCTATCCGTGCTCTATTGCGGTTTTTGCGCGACCGAAAACGTGATGGCCTTACGACGGAACCCTTTTTTCGACAGCTTATCTTTCGCGAGTTTTATGCTTCGTTGCTCTACCACTTTCCGCATCTTGCCACACAGAACTTCCGTTACGCTTTTAAAGGGGTGGAAAACATCGTCTATTTTCAAGCGTTTTGCGAAGGCAGGACAGGTGTGCCTATTGTCGATGCCGGTGTCAGAGAACTGCTTGAAACCGGTAAGATGCACAACCGCGTGCGTATGATCTGCGCCTCTTTTTTCACTAAAGACCTCTTGCTGCCGTGGCAGTGGGGCGAAACCTTTTTTGCGCAGCATCTGCTCGATTATGATGCGGCCTCCAATATCCTCTCCTGGCAGTGGAGTGCCGGTACAGGAGTGGATCCGCAGCCGTATTTCAGGGTCTTCAATCCCTACCTGCAAAGTAAAAAGTTTGACAAAGAGGCCCGTTATATCAAAAAGTGGCTGCCGCTACTTACCGATATCACCCCCAACGATATTCATAATGAAGCTTATCTGCTTGCCAACGATATTGAAGGCTATTGCAAACCGATCGTTATTCATAAAGAGGCCGCTAAGACGGCCATACGCTGTTTTAAGGAGAGTTAGATGAAAAATGCGGGTGTTATTGTCATCTTGATTTCGTTCGTACTTCAGGCTGAGAATATTCGCACGAAGACTCTACTCGAACGCCTTGCCGAGCCTAAGGTCATCTTGAATGCATCGTATCTGAACAATGCCAAGGTCGAAAATAGTGAGGGC
>JBFEJN010000062.1:0-11449 GCA_041553195.1 Sulfurimonadaceae bacterium | reverse complement strand
GTTCGTCAACGCGGCAGACGCCAAGTTCGACGACTCTGAAGAGACGAAAGAGAAAGAAGAGGCACTGACAAAAGAGTATGAAACGCTGATCGGTGAGTTCAAAACAGCTCTCGGCGACAACGTTAAAGATATCGAAGTCACCACGCAGCTTACAGAGTCTCCGGTAGCGCTCAAGATCGACAAAGAGGACCCAAGCTACATGATGGCGCAGATGATGGCGCAGATGGGTCAAGGCGGTGAAGTACCGCCGATCAAGCCGATCTTACAGATAAACCCGAACCATGAGATTCTGAGCAAGCTCAAAGCGTCTGCAGACCAGAACCTTATTGACGATGCAGCGCATGTATTGTTGGACCAGGCAAAACTCTTCGACGGCATGGAACTCGACGACACTGCGGACTTCATCGCCCGTATGAACCGTATTATGAACAAAGCACTGTAAGTCACAGCCGCAACCGTTTTCGCTTTTTAAGCGGAAACGCCACCTCCTCCAAAAAGGTACATCGTGATCCCTAAACGCTTCGAACACCTTCTTTTTGCATTTCTTATGTCCATGTTCATGTCTTTTTTTATGTCGTTCATTATTACTTTTATCAACCTCGGATTCATTGACGGCTTTGTACTCAAATGGCTGGGCGCGTTTTGGAAGGCCTTTCTCATCGCCTTTCCGACGATCTTTGTTGTCGTACCGACCGTTAGAAAGCTTGTTGGAAAGCTCGTCATTCAATAGTTGCTACAACAGGCCTTTGTCTGTTACCTGTCGATTCGCTACAATAGAAGATCTTCGCATCGAAGCAGCTGCCCTCTTTCTACGACACTGCTTCTACCGAAGAGCAATCTCAATGACACTAAGGAGACTACAATGGCTAACGAAGGCTACCATGAACCTGTCGAAGAACTTTCGGACAAAACTAAAGACATGCACAAGGCAATCGTCTCTCTTATGGAAGAACTCGAGGCGGTAGACTGGTACAACCAGCGCGTCGATGCCTGTAAAGACGAAGAACTCAAAGCGATCCTTGCCCACAACCGTGATGAGGAGAAGGAGCATGCAGCTATGGTTCTTGAATGGATCAGACGTCAGGATCCCAGCTTTGACAAAGAGTTGAAGGACTACCTTTTTACCAGCAAACCCATCGCCCACAAATGATTCCGAAAAAAGGGGTTGCATGCCCCTTAACCAAATTCCATGTTTAATCTAAATTCTTACATCATTTTATACAGCGAGCCCAAGCTTGGATGGGGTATGCTTTTTTAAATTACCCTTACAGTCATAAGGACCCCCGATGCAGCTCGACCTGACCCGAGGCGATATCCGCCACCATATGCGTACGCTTGCCATACCGGCGACGGTCGGCTTTCTCTTTCACACCCTTTACAACGTCACCGACACCTATTTTGCCGGACAGATCTCGACGGAGGCACTTGCCGCCCTCTCACTCTCTTTCCCGGTCTTTTTTATGGTCATCGCCATTGCAGGAGGAATGAGTGAAGCCCTTACGGCACTTGTCGGCAATGCACTCGGCGAAAATGACAAGGACAAAGCGGCCTATTATGCCCGTAACGGGCTCATCTTCGGACTGCTGCTCTCCGTCATACTCACAGCCGTCGGTGTTGCCCTGGTACCTCTGCTTATGCAGCACCTCGGGGCCGAAGGAAGTTATCTCGACCAGGCGGTAGGGTACACGGCGACCATCGTAGGCGGAACACTCTTCTTTGTCGCGACCTTTTTCACCAATGCCCTGCTCAATGCCGTCGGTGACATGGTCTCTTTTCGAAACATACTGATCGTCTCCTTTTTTCTCAACATCGGATTGGACTACTACTTCGTAGCGTCCGGTTACGGGGTCACCGGAATCGCCTATGCCACACTCATCACCGAGGCCATGAGCATGGTCTATCTTTTTTACCGTCTGCGCCGAACGACACTGCTTGATGGCGCACGCATCGGCTGGCCGGACCTGCCGCTGTTTTGGCATATTACCCGGCAGGGTATTCCGCCAAGCGCCAATATGGTCTTTATGGCCATCGGTGTTTACATTATTACCTACTACGCCTCGCCCTACGGTGAAAGCGTCGTCGCAGCACTTGGTATCGGTATGCGCATTGAGCAGATCGCCTTGATGCCGGCAGTAGGCATAAACATGGCGGTACTCGCCATCGTCTCGCAAAACAGCGGTGCAAAACGCTACGACCGGACCGAAGAAGCTGTCAGAGTCGCACTTGTAACAGGCTTTTATATCGCCGTCGTCAGTGCCCTTATCCTCATCTTTGGCGGCGGTGCGTTTATGGAAGTTTTCTCCTCTGACGCCCAGGTCATCGCGGAGGGCGTGCTCTATCTCTATGTCGAAGCGGCACTCATCTTTCCTTTTGCCGTCATCTTCATCTATGTTGCCCTTCTACAGGGGATCAAACAGCCGCAATTCATCTTCTACCTTGCCCTCGCCCGACAGATCGTCCTTCCGCTGCTGCTGCTGGAGGCAGTATCGTATTTTGTCAAGACCCCGCTTTCTGTCTGGCTCGTGATCGCGGTCATCGTCATCTCCTCTGCCGTGCTTGTCTGGTGGTATGCACGAAAAAAGCTGTACAAGGTTAAAGAGCAGTTATCGGCATAAGCACTTGACCTCTGAAAGCCGATCTAAAGAAGTTGTACGGATGATGCGCAGTGACACAACACCGGCCAAGGAAAAGAACGATCATCGAATAAAAAACAACACGAACAGCTCTCCATCGACCTGTTGTTTTCTTCTCCTTGGTACAATACACCAAAGTGATCTGCAACCGAGACCTTTGAAGCCTTTCAGAGGATCGTCCGCAAAACTTCACCAATAAAAAGGAGCTAACATGAACAGAAGAGAAGCATTAAAAGTAGCTGGCGTCGCTGCCATTACAGCAGCGGTAGGGGCACAAGCCGAAGCCATATTGAAAACAAAACGACCAACAAAGATGGAAGAACAGTACATGAACCGCCTGGAGATGAAACCCAAAGATCCTGCACAGATGGACAAGGGTGAATTAAAACATACACCACTGATCACCGTCGGCGGGAAAGATGCCAACGGCTACACGATGGTCAACATCACGGTCGGTCAAGGCGGTATTATCCACCCGAGTACAGCGGACCACTGGATCGATTTTATAGAACTTTACGCCGATGGGACACTAATCGGAAAGAATACGCTGGAACCTGAGATCTCACGCGGTGCGACAGCATTTGCAGTCAAGTTGGAGAAGGTCAAAACACTCAAGGCCAGATCAGGCTGTAACCTGCATGGTATCTGGACGTCAGAAATAAAGCTCTAGTAAGGTAAGTCCAGCAGCTGTCGAGGCTGCTGTCACACGCTCTTTAACGCTCTTGAGCTCTACACCCAAAAGCGACACCCCCGAAAACTCTTGCAAGCCTAGTGGTCTATCATCACCGTATCGCTCTGGATTACGTTAAACAAGAGGGTACGTCTGTCCTGTCGATATTGGTAATAGAAGGTGTGCTTAGGCAGTTTTTTCAGCTCGGTGTTATAGTAGTTTGCGTTGGAGCACTTTCCGAGGTATAAAAAGCTGAAGAGCAGTTTTATCTTCTGATCTTCAAAGATCTCGTGCGGCTGTGTCAAAAAGGTCATGCCGTATTTTTTCAGGTTGACGAGAGAGAGAATGTAGAACATAAAATCCTCAAATTTCGTGTAAAACGCGTTGAGTCTGGAGATCTCATGAAAAAAGTAGTAATAGTTCTCAAGAAGTTCCGGTGTCTGGATCGTCTGTGAGAGTCGGCTTTTTACATCGCGCTTGTTTGAAAAATAGTTTGGATTGACCGCCATATAGATATTTTCACGTCTTTCGATCGCCTCTTTGAGCTCTTTTTCGAACGCTTCATCCTCAGCATAGCGTATATAGTAGAAACGGCCGCTCTCTTTAAAACGATCTTCCACATCCTTTTCGTCAGGATTTGAGATATCAAGGTACAGCGTCGGCACACCGTTGTCCATGACATAGTTGCGAATAAGATTCGCCAGGTGTGTTTTCCCGGAGCCCTCTTCGGCCAGGATCAGGGTGTTTTGCGTCAACACACGTTCTTCGAGTTCAAGATTTGCGATACTGCTTTTAAATTTTCCTATTTTTTGTTTCATCAATAATCCTTAGTTAATTAATACGTGATTATAGCCAATCTTCGGGCCCTTCATACTCGATTCAGTGTAAATATTATACAACTCGTCCATACCTCCAATACTGCTCTTTTCGTACTCTTTACAGCCGTTGTTTTCCATACAGATGGCATGCAGAAGTACCGCGACATATGCTCTTCTTTCAAAACTTTTCTTGTCGTTTGGAACGGACTTGTTTTGCACACCAAAAACGTCAAAGAAAGTCCCTGTTTCAGGGACTTTCAGACCCCTTGAATTTTCCTGCTGCAAATTCTGAAAAAAGGAGTAGAATTCGCAAAATACACATAGGAAACAACAATGGCGAAGTTAACCGTCAACAAACACACACTTAGACCTTTTTCGCTCAAGACCAAACCGGTCATCGAGAAGTACCTTGAAAAACGCGACATCGATATTAGCGATTACACCTTTGCGGCGAACTACATCTGGCTCGCCAACAGCAGCGGTTTTTACGCCATTATCAACAAATGTTTTTGCCTCTTTTCCATGACGGGCGGCGAACTGACCATGCTCTTGCCGCCGCTGGGTAAACAGAAAAATGTGACCAAGGCGATCATTGCCTGTTTCAAACTCATGAATGCCAACAACAGTTCGCCGTACTATGCGCGTATCGACTATGTTCAGGCCTCGATGATAGAGGAGTTTGTCCAGTCGACCGATGAGGCAGAGAGCATGTTCGAAATGCTGGAACACTACCTGGTGGAAAAAAAGCTGGTGGATTATGTCTACGACGTTGACAGCCTGATCGAACTGCGCGGCAACAGCTACCACACCAAGCGTACGGAGATCAACAAATTCGTCAAGTCCTATCCGGAACACCGTATTGAACTGCTGGACAGTGCCAAGCACCACGATGAGATCTTGCAGCTCTTTAACAAATGGGTCTCCGACCGTGTCAGATATATGCCTAAAGAGGAGGCCGAGGTGTTCCTGGAGGGTATCCACCAGGAGCGTCACGCCATTAAACGGATGTTAAAACATTACGAAGAGCTGCAGCTTATCGGTCTGGTCATCTACATC
Organism: Sulfurimonadaceae bacterium; assembly: GCA_041553195.1. Lineage (GTDB taxonomy): Bacteria > Campylobacterota > Campylobacteria > Campylobacterales > Sulfurimonadaceae > Sulfonitrofixus. The sequence goes on along the minus strand of JBFEJN010000062.1, from coordinate 6,272 downwards.
GACGGTCAGCTTAAAGGATTCACTGCCGGTGAACGCATCAGTAAAGACACGGCGTGCGTGCTCATAGAGAAGACGGACTTTGAGGTCCTCGGTTGTGCCCAGTTCATCTTCAGAGAGTTTTCGAAGATGCTTAAAGAGCACTACGACATCGCCTTTATAAACGTCGGCGACGACATGGGCTTTGAGAACCTGCGCAAGGTCAAGATGTCCTACCGTCCGTTTAAACTGGTCCCGAAATACACGATCTACCAGAAATGAAGATCCGTCACGCCCTGCCTTCCGATGCCCTAAGACTGTCTTCTCTGGAAGAGCAGCTTTTCACGGCTGACAACTACCCCTTGTCACGGCGCTCTTTTTATTACCATATCCGGAACAACCTGCTTTTGGTCGTTGAAACAGACGCGGGAGAGATCGCCGGCTACACGCTTGCGTTGACACGCCGGCGTGACGCCAAGCTCTACTCTCTGGGCATCGCCCATTTTTACAGAGGTCAAGGCGTGGCCGGCATGCTCATGAAGGCGACACTCAAAGCACTTGAGCAGAAAGATTTCAAACGGGTGGTATTGGAAGTACGGTGTGACAACATAGAAGCCCTTACGCTCTATAAACGCTTTGATTTTGTTGTCGTTAAACAGCTCAGCACCTTCTACCGTGACGGCTGCGATGCTTATCTGATGGAGAAAACAGATGCCTAAAAGACACTACATCAAACTTTTCAGAGAACTGGGTAAGAGCAAACTGCTCAAGCTTCAGGCCGCGGTACTGTTTCTGACGACCTACATCGACTGGGTGGTCATGCCCTACATTACCAAACTCGAAGGCACACACCTGCCGGTCTTTATGATCAGTTTTTACATGCTGCTGGGAGCCTCGGACGGTATTATCCAACCGCTGTTCAAAAAAATAAAGATCTACAACATCTATCTTTTTGTTATTCTACTCGACCTCATACAGATCGCCACTTACGCACTGGTCTGGACAAACATGGTCATCTTTACCTACGCTATCTTGACAGTTTTCACCCTCCAGGCGATTACCTTTGAGATCTCACGTGTCCATACGATAGACTTTATGAAAGAGGAGATCGCGATCAAAGACTATCTGATGCTGCGCTCTTTCATTGTCTCTAGCGCCATTATCAGCGGGAGTCTCAGCGCAATGGTCCTGGACTATTTCGATGTCCGTCTGCATACAACGCTCGTCATCCTCACCGTCCTGGGTGTCTTTGCAGTGTTCATCGAATACTTCCTCTACGCCAAGTTCAAAAAGATCGTCCAAAACGACGACACGGTCATCGAGCGTCAAAAGACACTGCTGAACGAAAAGATCACCCTCTAAAGTACATGATGTCGTGCAATATGTTATGACATAGACCAGCATCTCTGCGATGCAATGTTCCATGGTCTATAAAAAGAATTTCTTATAAGCATATACATATCTAATGGATTCAGCTATACTGCGGCTATTAAAAGATGATTTTGAGTTCATCTTTGGCTTGCTTTTTATTGATGACCTTCCGTTGACAGTACGATCCACTCGAAAGAATACTCCACTTTAGATTTTAGCACTACAGTAATGCAGTGTACACACAACAAAGGATTTGCAATGGCAACTCAAGTAAACGGCACCGTAAAATGGTTCAACAGTGACAAAGGTTTCGGTTTTATCGAACAGGAAAACGGCGGTAAAGATGTATTTGTACACTTTCGTCAGATCAACAGCAACGGTTACGACCGTGTTTCACTGAACGAAGGTCAAAAAGTGACTTTCGAGATCGGTCAAGGCGAAAAAGGCCCACAAGCCGAAAACGTAACTGGTCTATAATTGTTACAACGGGCAGACCCTTCTGCCCGGTTCTAAATGATTTCATGAAGAGACTTTCCAGTCTTTCCCAGAATCATTTTAAAGGACACCAATGAAAAGCAGAGAAGCTGTTTTTGAAGCGTTAAAAGAAGGTCACAAACTTTCCAGTACTATTACCGGATTGCAGTATATGCTGATCGACGGCAAATTGCACTCCCGCCACAGTGAGCGCGGCCATTGGGATGAGAGCAATCTCCATTTCGACAGTCCGCCCTCTTGGCTCAATCTTCAGACAATGAAGTCGTAGCAAATACTATCATGCATTTTCTCTTTTAGAGTCATTGTTCACACGTCTAAGACGGTGAACAAAAGAGACCACACACTTTCTCCTTTCACCCAATCCATTTATGTCAAACTGTTATTCTCAACATGCATTCGTGTCATAAGGTCTGTGTCTGAAAATAGCGATGATGATGTTTTGGGAGGTTGTGATGTTGAAGCCTGCTCTCTAAATCCCGTTTTCACTTGGGATCCAGCTTCGTGATGGGTAAGGTTAAAGACTAAAGGTCTGCAGCCGGTGTCGGGCTGTCTCCATTCTCTTGCGTTTCAGGGTCTTTACCACCCGCTTTTTTGAGGCGTTTTTCCTCTTTTTTCTTCTGTTTTTCCAGCTCTCTGGCCCGTTTTTCGTAGGAGTAGTTTGTCTTTGCCATTAACGGTTACCTCGGTGTGAATCTCTGCTGCGCTGTTTCGCAGCAGGTCTGCCGCCGCCGTCATGACGTCCTCTTTCCGGACGTGTTGCACTCGTTGTCGACTTGGGACGGGAACTGCCACCACCGCCGCCTGAACGGCCGCGGTTGCCGCCTCGCCCTGCACTTCGCTGCTGGATTGGCTCGGGTGCGATCGACGGATCAACATCGAAACCGGGCTCTTTGACTTTGGGGATCTCTTTTTTGATGAGCCGCTCGATGTCCCTGAGCAGTTTGATCTCATCCACACAGACCAAAGAGATGGCATCGCCTTCGTTTCCTGCACGACCGGTACGGCCGATACGGTGCACATAGTCCTCCGGGACATTCGGCAGTTCGTAGTTGACCACATGCGGCAGCTGGTCGATGTCGATTCCGCGCGCCGCGATGTCCGTCGCCACCAGAACACGGACCTTGTTGAGTTTAAAATCGGCCAGGGCTTTGGTACGCGCCGACTGGCTCTTGTTACCGTGGATCGCCGCTGCCGGAATGCCGTCTTTACCCAGTTGTTCGGCAAGACGGTTCGCCCCGTGTTTTGTTCGGGTAAAGACCAAAACCTGCTTCCAGTCGTTATCGCTGATAAGATGCGACAACAGCTCGCGTTTGCGCTCTCTGTCGACCGGGTAGATGTGCTGCGTCACGCTCTCGGACGAGGTGTTGCGGCGTGCGACTTCGATGAGTTCAGGGTTGTTGAGCAGTCTGTCTGCCAGCGTCTTGATCTCGTCTGAAAACGTTGCCGAGAAGAGAAGGTTCTGTCGTTTTTTCGGCAAAAGCGCCAGGATCTTTTTGATGTCATGGATGAACCCCATGTCCAGCATACGGTCGGCTTCGTCGAGTACGAAGAAGTCAACCGTTGAGAGGTTGATGTGTCCCTGGCTGGCAAGGTCCAAAAGACGACCCGGTGTGGCGATGACAATGTCAACACCGCGCTTGAGCTTGTCGATCTGCGGGTTACTGCCCACACCGCCGAAGATGACGGTCGATTTAAACGGCAGGTATTTACCGTAGGTATGGACGCTCTCGGCAACCTGTGCCGCCAGTTCGCGTGTCGGTGTCAAGATAAGCGCGCTGACCTTCGGTTTGCCGTTTTGTTTCGGCATGTCGCTTAACAGCTGAAGCAGCGGCAGTGTAAAACCGGCAGTTTTACCGGTACCTGTCTGTGCGCCGGCAAGGACGTCTTTTTTAGCCAAAACAATTGGAATAGCCTGTTTTTGAATCGGTGTAGGCGTTGTGTAGCCCTGCTCGTCTATAGCGCGTAAAATCGGCTTGGAAAGCCCCAGTGTGGAAAATGACATTAATATGTACCTTGTTTGTGTAAGAGCCTGCCAAGTAGTAAGTTGGTTCGGTCAGGGCTGATAATTGTTAATAAATTGAAAAATGAAGGGTAGGAAAACGTTTCCGCAGGAACCTAAATCGCAGACCGAGTGCGCTTGATTTTTGACATTATAGCAGAAATAAGTGCTTTACCCTGAACAATCGTTCCAGACAAGAAAACTATAAGTTTATAAATTGTTTTTAACAAAGGAACAATCCGAATATTCCATCAACGTCAAAAAAGTAATGCACAAACAATTTTAAAGTCACGGAAATAACAGAATGGGACATATATTTGCCAGTATGGCATGTTTTAAAAATATACAATCATCTTTTATGTGATTTATTATTTCTGAACAGTATTAAAATGTTACTATGCTCGTTGAATAAATAGTAATAAACGATAATAAGAAAGAGATCATATGACACAAACATCCTATTTCGTACGTCTGGCACTATATTTCATAGGGCTGATGATCGTTATTAACCTCGTCTCCATACTTTTTGGATTAGCACTGAAACACGTTGATGGAATATTATTGGTTGTTTTAGTCGGGAACCAAGCCGCCAAGTACATTGTCGCCAATGGAAATGAATTAAGCTCCCGTGAATATTGGGCACTGTTTTTTGGTTCACTCGGTGTCTACTCGTTCTACAACATACTTCTACTTTTATACCTCTCTTTTCTTATAGTTCTGACACCAGATATGATCATATTGACGATATCGATGGTCCTTGCCCTCGGTGCTTTTGCCACCTTCTTGGGATTATGGAGTGCAAAACGCTCTGCCCTCAAGTCCATTACGAAGCCTGTTGCTGTAAAAGCCTGTTCCGTCACTGATGAAGGCATCGCAAATTACCTCATAGATGAACTTTCAAAACATCAAATTAATGCGTTTGTTGATAAGTTTCAGATGCAACACGATCCCTTGTTGTCGACCGCACCCAGCGCAGAAGTCAATATCATGCTCCACGATGATTCCGATTTGAATAAAGCGCGTGACATAATCACGACATTTTTTGAAGAACAAGAAAACAGTGAACCATGGGTGTGTCCGAAATGTCAAGAAAAAAATGAAGGTTCATTTTCTATATGCTGGAACTGTGGATATGAGAATTAATATGCATCGTATAGAAATGCTTATAACCAACCAGAGGAGAGCGTTCAAAAACCCGCGGGCGGCTTTTTGATTGCGCATGTTAAACGTTATGTGACAAAAGGACCGACATGGAAAAATTTATGATCAGATTCAGTTTTATTATTTCAATACTATCTTTCATCGGTATGACATATATTGCTTTTATGGTTTACAAAGGAACAACATCTGAGTATGAAACTAAAAAGATATCTGAGCAAAATATTATTACCTATATAGAAAATTGGGATAGAAAGGCATTAGCTTCTTCAGCAACTAAGGAGTATAGAGATTATGTTGAAAGTATAAAGTTTGACAAGGAATATAACTTTAGCAAAGATTTAGGCACCCTTGTAAGATATTACAGCGGGCATCCAGTTAGCTATATGAAAAACGATGGTAGTACGCAACATGTTATTGTTGAATCTCAAGCAGAATTTAAAAATGGCATAGCAGGAATAAAGGCGATGATGATCCAGGTTGATGGTAAATGGAAAATTTCTAATATAGAAATTTTTAAAAAAAGTAAACTTGATCTAATACAAAGATTTTAAAACACATAACAAGTACTTAGAGAAATAGTTACCGCAAGCGAAAAACTGTTTCTCAAGATAAACGTTAAGCATAAAGGCAGGAATTTGAAAACAAAGCTTGGACAAATTGCAGTTTTATTTTTTGCTATCAATATACCTGTCTTAATCTATTTGTCCGCATCGACTGAATCGGAGACAAAGGTCAACGGACAAGTTGTTGATTTTGGAGCAACGACAGATGATACAGGCATCCATTCATTTTTATTAGTTAAGTTAGAAGACAACAGAACAGTCAAAGTCACGTACAATCCAGCTTCAAAAAGAAATGTAGGTAAAAAAGTGCTTGTCCATGTGAGAACCACCAAATTATTTGGCATAAAAAAATACACAATAGTTGGATGGAATTAAAATGCCTAACAACCCAAAGGAGACCAGTAAAAAACCCGCAAACGGCTTTTTGATTGCGCATGTTAAGCGTTAAGTGTTCAACTTAAATAAATAATTCTAATAAAATGTCATCGCCAGGATTAACAATGAGAAATGTTATTCTGTTATATAAAGCTTAGTAATAAAGGGGCAGTGATATGAATTTCAGCTTTATCAGAACACTCGGATATTGGGTTGGAGGGATTTGGACGGCTCGGGGAGGTCGTAAAAGGATTGAAGCCAAACAGTTTAAAAACCTTCGAAATCTTGTACAGAAGGTCCGCAAAAAGTCGCCATATTTCAATAAACTTTAT
>JBFEJN010000061.1:0-11529 GCA_041553195.1 Sulfurimonadaceae bacterium | reverse complement strand
TTAACATTTGGAGTCGCATTCTTAGACAAGTACCAAACACCGAAGCCACCTAACGAAAACATAAATACAAACGTAATCCACAATTTCACCTCCATTACACTGCACTCCTAATTGAATTAATTTATCTGCCATTTCTCATCTTAATAAGTAGATTATGAGTATTTATCATTTTCTAAATACCTTGTATACATATGTTGACTAATAACCACACAATAGTACAAAGCCAATATCATTCCTACATCACATTGTAAAAAGAGTTGTTGGATTATTTGAATCTATGCAATACAAGTGACGCCTGATCCCTTGTTTTTTTAGGGTAGTCCAGCTGGTTAGAGTACTGGTCTGAGCCGTAGGTCGGGGATTCAAGTCCCCCTCTATCTGACACCATCACTCAACAAACTTCAAAAACAAACTATAACGCAAACCTCAACTGTCTATTTACATTATTCCAGTATTATTACGCGCACAAATCTATAATATAGTCAAAGGAAAAACATGAACTTTCAACCACTTGGAAAACGTGTATTAGTATCACGGACTGAAGAAGCAAAGACGACTGCTTCAGGGATCATCATTCCTGACAGTGCTACTGAGAAACCTTCTCAGGGAAAAGTCGTTGCCGTCTCTTCCGAAGTCGATAACGTCAACATTGATGACATCGTTGTTTTTGGAAAATATGCAGGAAACGAGTTTAAGGTCGGCGGTGAGACTTTTCTTATCATCGATGTAGAAGACCTGTTCGGAATCATCAAATAATTTAACCAATAGCACTAACAAAATCAAGGAGATATTCAATGGCAAAAGAAATTCACTACTCAGACAACGCTCGTAACGCCTTAGCAGAAGGTGTTCAAAAACTGACAGACGCCGTTAAAGTAACGATGGGACCACGCGGTCGTAACGTACTGATACAACGTTCATACGGTGCCCCTATTATCACCAAAGACGGTGTTTCGGTCGCACGTGAGATCGAACTCCAGAATCCTCTTGAAGACATGGGCGCACAGCTTGTCAAACAGGTCTCTGCCAACACGGCTGATGAGGCGGGTGACGGTACGACGACGGCGACGGTTCTTGCTAACGCTATCTTCTCTGAAGGTCTTCGCAACATCACTGCCGGAGCAAACCCGGTCGAAGTGAAACGCGGAATGGACAAGGCAATGGCGGAGATCTTGACGCACCTTACAGCCGCTTCGATGAAAGTTGCCGGTAAAAAAGAGATCGCACAGGTCGCCAGTATCTCGGCAAACTCGGACACGACTATCGGTGACATGATCGCTGAAGCGATGGACAAAGTCGGTCAGGACGGTGTCATCACCGTTGAAGAGGCCAAAGGTATCAGCGATGAGCTTGACGTGGTCGAAGGAATGCAGTTCGACCGCGGGTACCTGAGCCCTTACTTCATCACCAACACTGAAAAGATGACTGCCGAGATCGAACAGCCTTTCATCCTTATGTTCGACGGCAAGATCTCTAACCTGAAAGATCTTCTTCCGGTGTTGGAGCAGGTCCAAAAGACAAACCGTCCAATGCTGATCATCGCTGAAGATGTTGAGGGTGAAGCCCTTGCAACACTGGTTGTCAACAAAATGCGCGGTATCCTGAACATTACTGCCGTTAAAGCGCCGGGCTTCGGTGACCGTCGTAAAGCGATGCTCCAGGATATCGCTATTCTGACAGGCGGACAGATCATCTCTGAAGAGATCGGCCGTACCTTGGTGTCAACTACGATCCAGGATCTTGGTCAGGCCTCACGTGTTGTCATCGACAAAGACAATACGGTTATCGTCAACGGTATCGGTTCGAAAGAGGCGGTTGCATCACGCATCGCTGAGATCAAGACACAGATGGAGACCACCTCATCCGAGTACGACAAAGAGAAACTCCAGGAGCGTCTTGCAAAACTTTCCGGCGGTGTTGCGGTTATCAAAGTCGGTGCTGCGACTGAGACGGAAATGAAAGAGAAAAAAGACCGTGTTGACGATGCCCTAGCTGCAACCAAAGCGGCTGTCGAAGAGGGGATCATCATCGGTGGCGGTGCGGCCCTTGTCCGCGCTGCTGCCAAAGTCTCCCTTCCGGAACTCGAAGGCGACCAGAAGATCGGCTGTGAGATCATTTTACGTGCCGTCAAAGCACCGATCAAGCAGATCGCAGTCAATGCCGGTTTTGATGCCGGTGTCGTTGTGAACGCGATCGAAAATGCAGAGAGCGATACACTGGGATTCAATGCTGCGACAGGCGAGTATGTCGATATGTTCAAAGAAGGTATTATCGACCCGCTGAAAGTAGCACGTGTCGCTTTGACAAATGCGACATCGGTTGCAAGCATGCTTCTTACAACTGAAGCAACGATTCACCCGATCCCTGAACCGGCAGCACCAGCAGCCGGCGGTGACATGGGCGGCGGAATGCCAGGCATGCCGGGTATGATGTAATCAGCTAACGCTGATTAGATCATACATTCACGAATTACATTAATCTGTGTAATTCGTGTACCTCATTTCTATTACTTGCTTTATCCTCAAACTTTTTTATCAACCTATCATTGTTTCAACACTGCGTCTAATATTGCATTAATCAAATTGTAGCACCCTGCGGGTCTTGTATGACAATCGCTTTTAATCAACATTCAAACGTAAATTCCATCACCCTTTTTTCCATCTTCGAAAGATCAAACACAATGATCTCATGCGCATTGGTATTGGCAATAAAAAGTTCACACCCTTTTTTAGCGATTCCGCCCGGTTCGTTCAGCCCTTCGAGCAGTGTGATCATACTCTTGTCCTCAGGGTAGTAGGCCTTGACTTTATTGTTAAAAGTGTCGGCGATAAAAAGACGCCCGCCGCCGCATCCGTCACCGATGATACCGCAGCAGAGACCTTGCGGATGCTGGAGGAGAATCTCGCCTTCGTTGCTGTCACCATAGGTAAACAAACCTTCACCGATCAGGGTGTTCACCTCGCCCTTCTCGATCTTGCGCAGCGATGAGCTTTCGGCATCGACAAAATAAAGCATTTCATCCATTGCGCCCAAGCCAGAAGGTTGTGCCAACTGGCAGTTGTCGGCACTGCCGTCACGCAGGGCTTCAAAACGGTTGCCAAATGATTCCAGAAGACGACCCGCACGCAAACTGTAGCGGTTGATAAGATGTGCCCCTGCCAAAGCAACAGTCAACGTATCAGCCTCCACAGAGATATCAAAAGGGTTTCGAAGATCTTCCAAAATGATCTCTTTGACCTTGGCCTTAATATCAAATGTAACAATACGGCCCTCACGACTCTCGCAAATATACAAGATGTCGTCATCAAATGCCATCCCCATAGGATGGTCTGTCTCAATAACCTCGAACACCCTGCCCGCATAATCACTCAGCCAGACTTCATTGTGATTCGTATTGGCGACGGCTAAAAAGTCAGGTGTTGTTAAGACCTTTTGTGGGAAAGACAGTCTTTTCAGACGGTCTTTGTTACCTGACCTCTGCAACTTTGCCGACAACCCGCACGAGGCTAATCGGCCTCGCCACTCTGTAAGGTTCTGCTCCCCACTGGCATGATGGGCAATATAGCCCCTGTTGTCTACCAAGATAGTTGTCGGCCACCCTTTCGCTACATACGCATCGGAGAGAAGATGTTCTGGGTCGTTTACAACGGCATATGTGATGCCGTAACGCCCCAGTGCCTTTTGCAGGGCATCAAGCTCTTTTTCGTGCGTGAACTTTCCGGTATGGACACCGACGACACAAAGATCGTCCCCATAGTTTGCGTGCAGCGCGCTGATGGTTTGCAGATTATTCAGGCAGTTGATACAGCCAAATGTAAAAAAATCAAGAAGTATATATCGGCCTCGCAGTTCGGAGAGTTCCAGAGGGGCACTGTTTAACCAGTCAAGGCCTTCTGTAAAAGCAGGTGCGCGGACGGCCATTACTTCTTCGTCAATCGCTTGATGGCAAGAGAGCACATTGTCAGACCAAAGGCTGCTGTCACCGCCATAAAACTGCCTTTAACCTTGACATGAGGAGGTTCGGAACTGAAGATAACGGGGTAATTTTTACTAAAACGACGTTTTTTCAATTCATAGCGGATCTTTGAAGCGAACCGGTCGCCGTGTGTTTTCCAGATCGTCGACACTTCAATCTTGGTAGGGTCAAGACGTTTCGCTGACCCTGTTGCAGAGATCAGCTTTTTATAACACTTCTGTGCGAGAGCAAGTTTTGCATGGGTGTCATCGATAGCATCAAGAACAAGGTCATACGGCTCAAAATCAAATGCCTCGACCCAGGCCGGGTCGATCTTTTTGTCAATGGCAATGATCTCGGGATAGTGCTCTTTAAGACTCATGACCTTAGACTCGCCGCAGTGATGTTCCGACCACATCTGGCGGTTCTGGTTACTCTCATCATAGGTGTCAAAATCGATGATCGTAATATCGCGGACACCTGTCCTGTAAAGACAGTCGAGACAGTAGGAACCCACACCGCCTACACCAAGAAGCAGGATCTTTGCGTTTTCGATCTGGGCAAACTCATCGCCGAAAAGCATGCGGCTGCGTTCGAATCTCAAAGCCACGCTTCCAATTGTTTGATCGACTTGTACGCACTCAAGTCTAATTGTATCGGCGTGACAGAGATAAACCCCTGCTCTATAGCCTCAAAATCCGACAGCATCCCTTTACCCTCTCTTGGCCTGAAGTCGAGTGGATGCAGACCAAGCCAGTAATACTCCATACCCCGAGGATTTCGGTGCAAATGGGCATCGTTTCCGTAACAGCGATAACCGGCGTAGGTCACTTTCATTGCTGCATCCTCAATAGAATGCGGGACATTAATATTCAAAAATTCACGTTCAGGAAGCGGAAATTCGTTCGCAAAGATCTTTTTGACCAAGGCCCCGATCGTTTTGGCTGCCAGATCAAAACTCGGCAGGGGCTGCGTAAAATCCATGACCTGAGAAATTGCGATTGCCGGAACCCCCTGAAGAACAGCTTCCATTGCACCCGCTGCCGTACCCGAATAGGTAATATCTTCGCCCATGTTCGAGCCTTTATTAATACCACTGACCACTAGGTCGGGCTTATTGCCTTCGAACAAGGAGTGCAAAGCCAGGTAAATACAGTCGCTCGGAGTCCCGTCATCAAGTTTATAAAAATCATCCTCAACGCTGACGAAATTCAAAGGATGAGACAAGGTCAATGAGTGCCCGCAAGCCGACTTTTCATTGGCTGGTGCTACCACTGTTACTTTTGCGATTTTTCGCAACTCATCAATCAGTGCGTGCAGTGCAACAGACTCGTACCCGTCATCATTAGTGACCAAAATATGTTTATCGTTTTTCATGGACATATTATAGCATTTAACATCTGCATTGATTTATGTTATAATCAGACTCAATCATGATAAAACAAAACTAAATAATTGGAACAGGAAAATATGAGTAATAATAACGAACCTATACGGGTTAAAAGTAATTATGACGCAGCTAAAAATTTCCAAAAACGTAATTCAAAACGACGTACTGAAGCTTCTTTTGCACAAAAAGAGGTTGATATCAAAGCATTTATCATCGCTCCCGAAGGGTATGAGATGTTTATGTTTGCCGTCTATTTTGTTACCATTCCATATCTCGTCGGCCTTTCTTTTTTATACCTTTTTATCGCAAAAGCAAGTTTCAGCCATTTTCTGAACTTTAAAATTAACTCATTTTTTGTCATCTGGATGATCGGTTATGAAGTGGTTGCGGTCATCATACTAGCTCTCATCGCCTATGCCTTTGCCAAGTCCTTTAAGTCCATCGCTTAACGTCAAGGACATATCCAACAACTCACGACTGCTGACTTCCAAACCCTGTTCGATGCTTAAGGCTTTTTGAGAGGTTCAAAGATGAATCTGTTTACACCGTCTTTATATTCATACGCCAACACCATATCGTGCGCATGCAAAATCGCATCGACAAGATAAAGTCCCAGACCAAAACTTTCTATGGCATGTTCATCTTTTGTAAAAGGCTGTACATAATAGGTCAGTGGATGTTTCAGACGTTCGCCCTTACTTTCAAACCAGATCTCTCCATCTTGCGTCGAGATCGCAATGTGTTTGTCTTTGGAATATTTCATTGCATTGTCGATCATGTTTTTAATCGCAGTTGAAAAGAGGTTGTAGTCTGCTTTTACTTTGAGACGTGCGTCAATATTTTGACTTATACACTTCTCTTCGACCATCGCAAGGTCGATCGCACCGTCAATAAGGTCGATCAGACGATATTCCTCGCTTTTTGCATGACTGAAGCCGGTAGAGACCTCTTCGACAAGGGCAAATTCGTTGATAAGACTCTCCATACGCAAAAAGATACGGTTAAAGCGTTCTTTCTGCTTGCCATTTTCCAACATCTCAGCAGAGATACGGCCTTTTGCTATCGGTGTTTTGAGTTCATGCATGATGTTACGCATAAAAAGAGTGCGTGATTCAATCAGTGTGCGGATCTTTTGGCGTGTGTTTTCAAGTTCGTTGGCAATAACTGCGATCTCGTCTTCACCCTGCATCTTGAAAGAGGTCTGCATCTTGCCGGCGCCAAAGTCACGGATCTTTTTCCGTAGCTTGCGAAGTGGACGCAGGCGTACAAAAATCAAAATGTACGAGATCGCAATGCTCGAAATAATGACCAGATAGGCATACAGTATGTTCCATGCACGGTACGGTTTGATCTTTTCATCAAGCAGGAGTACACCGCTGTTTGGTCCCTGCAGTAAAAAGTAGATAAACCCTTCATGCTGCAGCATAGAGATACGGACATCCACAACGCTCTGTTCGTTATAGCTCGGCCGTAGCTGAAACGAGCTGGACTCATTCATAGCCTGAAAATTCTCGCTTTTTAGGACTTTTGCATCCAATGCGATCTTTTTGGCAGCATTGGCATCGGCAATAGTGTAGAGGTTGTAAAGTGCGAGGTTGGCTTCGAGCATCGTCGCAGAAGTGCGTGCCTGCATGTGCTCACGGTAAATACGGCTGATCACCGTGTATTTTAAAAAAGTATTATCGATATATTGTTCACGGTTAAGCTTATAAAACTCAAGAAAGATATAACTGACACTGAAAAGTGTCACCAAAAAGGCGAAAAGAACCGTTAGTAAAACAGCATGACGCCCCATAGCGACCGTACTATTTTACAAGTTTATAACCGATGCCACGCACCGATTCAATAAGCGTTTTATCGCCAAGTTTCGTCCGTATTCGCCCAACCATGACGTCAATACTTTTGTTGGAAGAGTCCTCATTGATCGCTGAGACATTATGGATAATATCTTCGCGAGAGACCACCATGCCCTCTTTTTTGATCATATACGCCAAAATGCCGTATTCAGCATTGGTCAGATCTAGAGGACGGTTTTTATAGGCGATCTGCATCGCAGCTTCGTCAAGCTTAAAGTCACTGCTGCTCTGCTGTGCGACCTCTGCCGCTTTTGCCTCATAACGACGCAACACCGAGTAGATACGTGCCTCAAGTTCACGCGGGTCATACGGTTTTGGCAGGTAGTCATCGGCTCCGAGTTCAAGTGCCGTTACCTTGTCTGTCACGTCTGAACGTGCAGAGGAGATAATAATCGGAATATTTTGACGTTTACGGATCTCTTCGCAGACTTCCAGACCATCCATACCCGGAAGCGTAAGATCCAAAATGACAAGGTCAAACTCTTTGAGCTTCAAAATACTTAAGGCTTTGAACGGATCATCTTCCGTCTCGACCTGGATCTCTTCCTGTTTTAGCTGTTCTAAAAATTCGGTTAGGATCTCCGCTAATTCGAGATCGTCTTCAATCATTAATATTTTTATCATGCAAAGATTTTAACCCAATATGCCTAACAAATAGATAACCCCTCTAAGAAGAGATTACGTAAGCAGCAGCGTCACTCTGTAGGCGATAAACGAGAGCACATATGCAGTGATTGTCGTAAAGATAAAAAGATAGACAAAGTACTTGATACCGCCCGCTTCTCGCGTAAAGACGACAGAGGCGGCCAGACACGGCAGGTAGATCATCACAAAGACGATGAAAGCAACGCCCGATGCAAAAGGTATATTTTTACTGATCGCCGTTTTCAACGAACTGCTCGCTTCGTTAACATCATCACCGATCGCATACAAAACGCCCAGTGTAGAGACCACCACCTCTTTCGCTGCCAGACCTGTCTGCAGTGCAACCGTCATCTTCCAGTCAAAGCCAAGCGGTGTAAAGGCAGGTTCCATGAACTTACCGATTTGGCCCAGATAACTGTGTTCCAAAGTATTTTCTTTAAGACGGTTGACAAGTGCCGTTTTGTCAGCTTCGCTCTGAGCCAAGGAGATCTTTACCTCAAACGATGATATCAGCTCTTCCTGGTGCGGGTAGGTACTTAAAAACCACACCAAAATCGTCGCGGCCGCAATAAAGGTACCCGCTTTTTTAAGATACATCCATGTTTTTGTCATCACCGTGTGCCAGATGAGTTTGAATGAGGGAAGACGATATTTCGGCATCTCCATGACAAATGGCTCATCCGCCCCTTTAAAGGCGGTCATCTTTAAGATCTTAGCGGCGATAAGGCCGATCACCGCACCGGTAATATAGATGGCAAAAAGAATATTTCCCGCTGCACTTTCAGTGAAAAATGCTCCTGCAAAAAGAACATAGACAGGCAGTCTGGCGCCACAGCTCATAAACCCGATAATAAAGAGTGTCAACAGACGGTCACGGTCATTTTTCAAGATACGCGCAGACATATAGGCCGGTATAGAACAGCCAAAACCGGTTACAAGCGGAATAAAGGACTGTCCGTGGAGACCGAACTTATGGAAAAAACCATCCAGCAAAAAGGCCACACGTGACATATACCCCGTTGACTCCAATAAGGCGATGCCGACAAATAAGATAACAATGTTGGGAACAAACATCACAACAGCACCGACCCCGGCAATAAGGCCGTCAACGATGAGCGAACGTGTTGGAGCATGCGTGATGGTGTTTCCAATCAGCTCGCCGAACCAGCCAAAAAAGGCGTCGATCCAATCCATTGGAATAGAGCCCAGTTCAAATGTCAGCTGAAAAAGCGACCACATAAAAAAAAGAAAGATCGGAATCCCGTAAAAAGGATGGATCAGTACATTATCGATACGTTCCGTCATCGTACGCTGCATGATGGTCAGGTTTTTCTCTGTCACAACCTCGGTGATAATACCGCGGTTAAACGCGGCATACTCTTCTGCAAAGATCTCTTTGATGTCTTCACTGTCGTGATGCAGCTCGATGTGTTTGTCGGCTTCTATCAGCATCGGTTGCAGTTCGGTCCAAAGCGGGTTGTCATGCAAGACGCGGTAGGTCTTTTTCTCATTTTGCAAGAGGTTGACCGCAATATTTCGGTTTGAAATGGTGGCTTTAAAACTGTGACGGTCAAGGTAGCCTTGAATATTGGCGATCTCCTCTTCAACTGCTTGTGAAAAGATGAGTTTTGGCTCGATCAGAGGTTCTTCATGGACCGATATAACAGCGTCTATCAATGTGTCGAGCCCCTTTTTCGTCACCGCAGAGACCGAAACAGCCGGAAGGTCTAACAGTTGCGAAAGATAAGGCGCATTGATCTCTATGCCCTCTTTTTCAGCCTCATCGCTCATGTTCAGTGCCAGGACCATCTTTTTACTCATGGTCATCAGTTCGGCCGTCAGTTGAAGGTTCTTCTCCAGGTTCGTCGAATCCACCACATTGATAATTAGGTCATACTCTTCGTTACACAGAAAGTCGTGGGTCACACGCTCTTCGATCGTGTAGTTTGTAAAGGCGTATGTACCGGGAAGATCGACAACGGTGAAATGGTAGTCATGGTAGTCGAAGAGGACTTCTGTCTTCTCCACCGTAACGCCCGTAAAGTTTCCGACATGCAGGTGCGCGTTGGAAATAGAGTTGATGAGCATGCTTTTGCCCACATTCGGCTGACCGACAAGCGCGATCTTGATGTGTTTGGCGATGACCGGACAGGTCGGTGCACTATTTTGCTGCATGTTCAACTTCTATCATATCGGCCTCTTCTTTGCGGAGTGCCAAACGCATCTTGCCCACTTTCACTTCCAGGGTGCTTTTACGTGGGGCATATTCCATTAAGGTCACTTTTGCCCCTTTCATAATGCCAAACGAGACCAGTCTTTGCTTCAGAGGACCACTCGCATGGAGTTTTACAATCGTCGTCTCACACCCTCTCGGGCAATCTGTCAATGTGTTCATAATTTCTTCATTTATCTGGTATTTTCGTAATGATAATAAAAATCAAATTAATATCGGTTAAAAGCTATCAGCTAATCGTATTGTAAGGCCCTCACCCCAACATCTCCGATAAGCGGACATCGTATAATCAATAATCATCAAATTCATATCACTGGTTTGCATTCCAATTGTACGTGCAATCATATTGGCATTCTCTTTAAAAGAGTGTTGAATACAGCTGTTTATCATTATGGTTGATCTCTTTTTTATCTTCATGTACCCTTGTCAATGAGAGAACCCATACACAACTGAGAACTGTTGATGCTGCTCTTTTACTAAACCGGTGGGCGTACGAAAACATATTTTATTGCTTCATCTGCTTTTTGCTATAATACCGCCCATAATTATTAAGGATATTAATGAATTTTCTCTACCGTGCTGACAGCCATTTCAACCTGGCCAACATGTTTACCTTTGGTAACCTCACGAGCGGTCTCATCGCAATGTATCTTGCAACACAGGGCAATTTCGTCTGGGCGGTTGTCTTTTTGTGGATCGGTGGCGGTTTCGATATCTTCGATGGAAAGATGGCACGAAAGTATGGCCTCTCTAATGAGTTCGGTATTCAGCTTGATTCATATGCCGACTTTCTGTCTTTCGTTCTGACTCCGGTCTTTATTATCTTTATCTCTATCATCAATCAGCCAGAGACCTCATCAATATCATTCGTCCTTGGTGCTGCTATATCTCTGTACTACATTATCAGCGGACTTCGTCGTCTTATCCAGTTCAACATCAATGCTGAAGAGGGCGAAGTCGAAGAGTACTTTACCGGCCTTCCGACACCGATGGGGGCCATCATTCTATGGATCATCTTCTTAGGCGGTCTTTATGTCTACCCTGCTTTTATTACCGTAGCATTGATGGCAGTAACGGGATGGCTGCTTAACTCAAACGTTAAGATCCGTCACCTCTAAAAGTCCCCGCTGCCGTACGCAGTATGGCACGCCTCTGCGATGCAAAAACAATCTGATCTTATTTTTTTAGGTGACAGTCTGACGGCATTTCACGATTGGTCCGGCTTCGGCACCCACCACAATGCCGGTATTGCAGGTGACACAACCGACGGCCTGCTCTTCCGTCTGCACTACACACTCGCGAAGAAGCCTGAAACAGTTGTTTTGATGATAGGGATAAACGATCTTTTACAGGGTCAGGCTCTTGAAAAGATGAAAGTTAACTACATAAAGATCTTTGAACGGCTCGAAGCGATCTCCTCAGTTTTAATTTTATCACTGCTACCGGTATC
>JBFEJN010000060.1:0-12494 GCA_041553195.1 Sulfurimonadaceae bacterium | reverse complement strand
TTTTTTCTTGCCAAGCAGACCAAGGTCATGGTAGACCTGCTCAAAAACAGGTGCACTTTTCATCCGTGGACCGTACCCCTCTTCGAGGATCTTGGCCACCTTGTACCCGACATCCAGACCGACTTCGTCAACGAGTCTGAACGGTCCCACCGGCATGCCGAACTCCAGCAGCAGTTTGTCGATCTTCTCGAACGATTCACCCTCTTCAAAAAGATGGACCGCTTCGATAATATAGGGAATTAAAAGGCGGTTGACTAGAAAGCCCGGACAGTCCCCGACAACGATCGGCGTCTTGCCGGCTCTTTTTGCCAGATCGATAACGGTAGCAAGGGTCGAGTCGGATGTTTTCTCGCCTCTGATGATCTCGACCAGTGGCATGCGGTTCACAGGATTGAAAAAGTGCATGCCGACAAACCGCTGCGGATCTCTCATCTTTGATGCAAGCTGTGTGACGGAGAGAGAGGAGGTGTTGGTGGCAATAATGGTCTCTGGCGTGAACCGCTCTTCCATGGTTGCATACAGAGCCTGTTTTGCATCAATGTCTTCGACGATCGCTTCGACAGCGATGTCGCTCTGCTCAAAGCCCCGAAAGAGTGTGTCAGCCGAGATCCTGTCTATTTTAAGATCGATCTCACGCTGTGTAAGGCGGCGGCGTTTCTTGATCTCCATATAATTCTTATTGACGATCTGCAGCGCCTCGCCGATCTGCTCGGTGCGTCTGACTTTGAGACGTACCGGTATGTCCATCTTACTGAAGAGCCATAAGATACCGGAGCCCATCGTACCGCCTCCAAAGACCGCCGCCCGTCTGATCTCTTTGATCTGCGTCTCTGTATCGATGCCGGCATCATGTTTGAGTGTTTCAGAGGTAAAAAAGAGCTCTATAAGGTGTTTGGACTCTTTGGTTAGGACCAGGTCGGCAAAGGCTTTTGTTTCCGTTTCCAGGGCTTCGTAATGGTTCATGTTGTGAATATGCCGGTAGTGCTGAATGACCTTAAGTGGTGCCGGATAGTGCCCTTTTGTCTTCTTCATCACCTCTTTTCTGGCCATTGAGAGAATCAGTGAGGGTGTAAAACGTTCCAGGAAGGTAGGCTTATGACGTTTGGACAGCAATATTTTGCGCTGCTTCTCATCCAGAATGTCAGCGATCATCTGTTCTTCTTTAAAGCTCAGGTAGCCGGCGGGAACACAGGCGTCGACAAGACCGAGATGCTCTGCTTTTTTACCGTTTAGCTGTTTGGAGCCGAGTATCAGTTCCAGTGCTTTCTGCAGTCCGATCAGGTCACGCAGCCGCACCGTCCCCCCAAATCCGGGCATCACGCCAAGACTGACTTCTGGCAGACCTATTTTAGTCTTTGGATTTTCCGTTGCAAGTCTAAAGTCACAGGCAAGTGCCAGTTCAAAGCCGCCGCCAAGACAGGCTCCGTCGATGACGGCCAGGGTCGGTACATTCAGCATGGCTATTAAACTCAAAATATGGCGTCCCTGACGCACTTTGTCGAGTGCTTCGCCACGGTTACGAAGCCCTTTGATCTCCTTGATGTCCGCACCGGCGATGAAGATCCCTTGCTTGGCACTTTTAAAGACCAGGATCTTGAGTCCATTCGTATTCGTGACCTGTTCAAGGAGGGCTTCGAGTTCAAGCAGTACCTCTTCTGAAAGCAGGTTGACGCCATGACCTTCATAGTCGAACAAAACTTCGCCGATTCCTTTGTCATTAACATTGAAATTCAGATGTTTCATCACATCACCTCCAAGAGTAATGCGGCACCCTGCCCGCCGCCGATACACAAGGTGGCGAGACCACGCTCTTTGTTCCGTCGGCGCAGCTCTTTAAGCAGGTGGATCACCAGACGTGTCCCCGTCATTCCGACCGGATGTCCCAGCGCCACCGCACCGCCGTTGACGTTCAAGATCGATTCATCGATCTCTCCCAGGGGTGCATCAAACCCGTGCGAGGAGGCATAATGCTGTGAAGGAAAGGCTTTGATGTTGGCGAGGACCTGAACACTGAAGGCTTCATTCATCTCAATAAGATCGATATCTTTGAGGGTGAGGCCCATCGCTTTAAAGAGTTTGGCGGTCGCATAGTATGGCCCCATGCCCATCCGTTTGGGTTCAAGGCCGGCGTAGGCGAATCCGCTGAGATAACCGAGCGGTTCAAGACCGCGTTTTTTGGCCTCGCTTTCGCTCATCAGCGTCAATGCGGCTGCGGCATCCGAGATCTGCGACGAGTTGCCTGCTGTTACCGTACCGTTTTTCGGATCGAAGAACGGGTGGAGCTTTCCAAGTGCCTCTAAAGACTGTTCAGCGCGGATACCGTCGTCGTCAAGCATGACTCTGCCGTGGGCAAGGTCGTACACGATCGGCAGGATCTCTTCGGAAAAGAGCCCTTTTGTCTGTGCTGCCGCCGCTTTTTGATGGCTGTTGAGTGCAAACTTGTCCTGCTCAAGCCGACTGATTCCGAAGTCCTGTGCAAGGACTTCGGCCGTCGACCCCATCATCAATCCGCTCACAGGGTCGCGCAGGCCCTGCATCAGTCCGATAATGGGTTTTAGATAAGCGGGCCGGAAATGTCGAAGCGTTTGGAGTTTTTGCTCTATGGTTTTGGCCCTGCCCAGTGCTTCTAGAAAGTTTTTCATCTGCGTTCCGAAAAGCAGTGGGACATTACTCATCGATTCAACGCCGCCGCAAAGATAGATGCTGCCGCTGCCCGCAAGGATCTTCTCTGTTGCGGAGGTAATCGACTCCATGCCCGAAGCGCAGTTGCGGTGGACCGTATGGGCGATGGTGCTGTCACTAAACCCCGCTTTTAGTGCTATGACACGGGCTACATTGGCCGCATGGGTCGGTTGGGCGACATTACCGATGATCACTTCGTCATAATCGCTGTACTCCAGACCGCAACGGAGTACCGCTTCCTGGACCACGCGGGCACCGAGTGTCTCGGCCTGGAGATCTTTAAACTTTCCGCCGGCTTTAGCGATAGGTGTACGAATGCCTTCAATGATGGCCATTCTCTCTTTCATAATTCACCCCCAGGGAGAGTTTTAATCTTGAAACTATTGTATAGCATCTCTACATATGTGTCTGTATGCTGCATCATATTTCTCCTCTTTCATAGAAAACAGCGATTTCCGCTTCGTAACGTTCCATCACTTTTTGTCGTATGATTTTCATTGATGGCGTGATGAGACCATTCTCAATTGTCGGTGTTTCACGTATGACTTTGTACTTTTTGATGCGTTCCCATTTATTGAAATGTTTATTGACGCCATTAATGCGTTTTGCAATGATCTTCTGCAGGATCGCCTCATCAACGTTTTCACTTAACTGCATATCGACAAACAGCAGTACACTTACAAAGGGTCTTGCGTCTGCGATGATCATGGCATATTCGATCCATTTGGAATGCACCAAGGCCGTTTCTATCTTTACGGCTGAGACATATTTCCCGGTGGATGTTTTGTAGAGCTCTTTTAAACGGCTCTCTATCGTGATGTAGCCATCTTCGTCTATACTGGCCAGATCTCCTGTATGCAGCCATTTCTGATGGTCTATCGCCTCAGCTGTTTCGACCGGTTTGTTATGATAGCCGCGCATCACATTTTCACCGCGGACCAGAAGCTCCTTGTGTTCAGTAAGTTTTACCTCGACATGGTTGAAAACCTGCCCCGAACTTCCCCAACGATTGGCCCCAATTCTGTTTACGCAGACGACTGGAGAGGCTTCGGTCAGTCCGTACCCCTGATAGAGCGGAAGCCCGATGTTTAAAAAGAATTTCGAGATGGGTTTGGAAAGTGGCGCACCGCCCGAGATTACGATACGAAAATTACCGCCCAGAGCATCGAGAAGTTTTGCGTAGACAATGCGGTCAAAGAGCGAGTCGATAAAACTGCGTTCAACAACATTCGGGTCACGTTGGCGGGCCCACCAAAAAGCAAGACCCGCGATTATGCGTTTGGCAAAAGATGCCCTCGCAATGTTGACGTGTATTTTGGTGTAGATCTTTTCAAGGAGTCTTGGTACAACGATCATGACAGAGGGCTTGACCTCAGAAATATAGGTGCCGATCTTTTGGATGTTGTCGACAAAATAGATCGTAGTACCGCTGGTCAAATAGTAGAGCATGACCATGCGTTCAAAGACATGCGCCAGCGGTAAGAGGCTTAAGACAATATCATCGCTGTGTAAAGGAATAGCCTGCTGCGCATCTTTGACCTGGATGACGAGGTTGGCATGGGTCAACTCTACCCCTTTGGGCGTGCCGGTCGAACCGCTGGTATAGATGATTGTCGCAAGATCATCAGGCCTCACCTTGCTATTGCTTACAGGTGTCTCTTTCCCTAATTCAAGGAATTCGTCCCATGTCAAAATATTGGGGCTGCTTAGATCCAGGAAAGTCTCTTTGACAATGACGCGCTTCATCGATTCCATACTCTTTTGCAAGTGAACATCACTATCGGCATTGGCGATGAAAAGGTACGAAATGTTGGCATCTTCGATCTGGTAAAAGAGGTTTTCGGCGGCGATATTGGTAAAGATCGGTACCGAGACGGCACCAATGTTCTGCAACGCAAAATCGACCATCAGCCAAAACGGTGAAGAGGGAGCGATAATACCGACGGTGGTCCCTTTTACAACACCGATTGTAGTGAAAGCGCTGCTTAATTGCTGGACCGTACGGACAAACTCATCACTTGAGACAGATTGCCATTCACCATTGTTTCTGTAATTAAGATAAGATGGCGTTTTTATGTTTTCCTGAATGTGTTTAAAAAGTTCTTGAAGCGTGTTAAAGCTAAACATGCTTTTTCCTTTTTGTGATTACTTATCTATTTAAACACTATAAAACTTTATTAACAAGTTAATAGAATAACTAATTTTAAACTATAAGAATTATTAATGGAAGTGGAGTTGTCAGAATGAAATCCCCGCACATTTATGCTGTCATCATCGGCTCTGAGATCCTTAATGGTCGACGTGTTGATAAACATTTTGATTTTATCAAGAGTGCCCTTGCCAAGCGGGGCCATACGCTCTATTGTGTCGAGATCATTAAAGATGATGCGCCCTTGATTAAAAGCAGTTTTGAGCGTGTGTTGGCCGATAAGCAGAGTATGTTGTTCAGTTTTGGGGGCATCGGTTCGACTCCGGACGACCTTACCCGTGAGATTGCAGCAGAGGTCTTTACGGCTAAGCCGGCGGTGCGCCATAAGCAGTTTGAAAATGACATTATCGAACGTTTCGGCGAAGGGGCCTTCCCGCACCGTGTACACATGGCAGATCTACCGGAAGGTGCGTTGCTGTTAAATAATCCGGTCAACAACATGTCCGGCTTCTTCCTTGAAGAACGCTATTTCTTCATGCCGGGTTTTCCTGAAATGGCGCACCCTATGGTCGAAGAGGCCATTGCGCGTTTTCTGCCGCAAAACAGCATACTGTATCGCCACACACTCTTGGCACGCTGCAGCGAAGAGCGTCTTATCGGGATTATGAAAATGGTACCGGACGATGTCGAGTGTTCGTCACTGCCGATGTTTGTCAATGAAAAAGCCAATGTGGAGATGTCTGTTGCCGCCTACGATGAAGAGAGAAGTCGTAGCTGTTTTGCGATGTTTACTGATTTCTTGGAAAAGAACAAGATCAGCTACGAGGTCAAGGTATGAGTACCACCCTTTTCCCGCTGGCGTTCATGGGTGTGATGTACCTTATGAATGCCTATATCTACAGACGGCTCATAAAACGCCTTCACTTTAATATTCAGACTGCAGGCTTTGTCGTGTTGGCACTGCTGTTTGTGCTTGAGATTTTTTTTGTTTTACAGATGATCTTCCAGCCTTTCATAGAGTCGCCGGCTCTATACTACACGCTCAGTCTTGCGGTTGCTCTGAGTGTGTCTCTCTTTTTTATCACCCTGCTCTACGACCTGGTCCACACCACTGCACAGCAGATACCGTTCGACCAGAGCCGCAGACGTTTCATGAAGATCACATTTGATGTGACGATGTTGATTTTGGCTTTTTCTTATATCGTCAAAGGAATAATCGGCGCTATTAAAAGACCCGAGCTTAACAAAGTCGACATCTACATTAAGAATCTTGGTTTTGATGAGTTGACTATTGTACAGCTGAGTGATGTCCATATCGGCAATACGATCGGCAAAGCTTTTGTTACTGAGTGCGTGGAGCGTATCAATGCCCTGAAACCGGACATCATTGTTATCACCGGCGACCTTGTTGACAGAAAGATAGAACATGCCAAAGAGGACTTGTCACCACTTAAAGATCTGCAGAGCAGGTTCGGTACCTATTTCATTTTGGGAAACCATGAGTATTACCATGGTCCCGAAGAGATCGCTGCGTATATGCCGCAGTTAAACATTAACGCACTACTGAACGACAGTGTTGTCATCCGCGATGGGAATAAGGCCATCAACCTGGTCGGCATCAACGACTTGCAGTCAATACATTTTGACACACTACCTGTTGACACGGACAAAGCTTTTAGCAACGTCGATAAAGCATATCCAACTGTCCTGCTTTCGCACCAGCCAAAAAGTATTGAACTGGTGCAGCATCATACTTATGACCTTATGCTGAGTGGGCACACACATGGCGGGCAGATCTTTCCCTTCGGCTTTCTGGTCATGCTCCAGCAGCCTTTTTTGGAAGGGCTACATGCCGTTACGGCCTTAAAGCAGATCTTTGTAAGCCGCGGCACAGGTTATTGGGGCCCTCCTGTACGTGTTTTTGCACCGAGTGAGATCTCGGTTTTGACATTAAAGCCTAAAACGAAGATCTAATACCTGTTAATCAAAACATAAATACCGTATATATCCCTTAATTATGGCATTTTGTCATGAAAAAGCCTTGAAAAAAACATATAGATTGTTATATAATATATTATATATTAGATGAGGATATAAATTGAAGCCAAAAGATGAAGTGACCCGTTCGTTGGTCATTGACAGAACAACTTGGGATGAGGCGATGAAATATTCGCGTAAACGTTATAAGATGAGCTTGAGTAAGGTAACCGAAAAACTGCTTCAGGACTGGATTGCCAAAGAACGTCGCAAACCGCTGGAAAATGAAAATCAGAAGCAGTTTTTTTAGTACAGTGTCTTCTGTTTAATAGACGTATTATGTTATGATTGATTTAGAAGGGATATCCAACACTGTTTTCCTTCTTTTAACTTAAGGACAATGCTATGAGTGATAAGAATGAACTGTCTGAACGTCAGGAACATGCTTCCATTTGGCAAAATGGAAAATCGATAGGAGATCTGCCTCCTTCTGCGCATAACATGGAACAGATTAGAAAAGATATTATCAAGTTTGCACTTGGCTTTGAGATCAAGGATATTCGTACCTACTCCGGTTATAGAGGAGATCTGCTTGTAGAGATCACAGCGATGGACGTTGACGTGCTGACAAAGATCAAAGAGTGGGCTGAAAACCTGGGAATGGAGACCGTACTAAAAAGTAACTCTATGACAATGGTATATGAACTTTTTTGTATCACGCCTGATGAAGATGTCTACGCCCTGGCTCAACCAAAGCAGTAAAAGCTGTTATAGAATTATAAAGATACGGTTTCAGTCGATGATAAAAGTCGTAGAGACCTCTTCTCCTCCTATTGTAGCCTCAACTACCCATTTACCTTTCACACGTCCTTTTTTATCCCTGGCATCATAGATACTGGCATGATTTGCCGGTAAGGTCATTTTGCGTTCGCGCTTGTCTTTTCCGTTTGGAGAGTTCCAGACAAACTCAACGGTACGGTCTTTTTTAAGACGTTTTGTCATGAGTTTACAGGTGATCTTCTCATCTTCGTCGAGACAGATAAGTGCTTCCTCTTTGTCGGCACTTTTTTTGACCTTCTGCTCGATATTGATCACTTTTTCGGTCTCTTTTTTTTCACCGCTATCCTGAGAACAGCCAAAGAAAAGCCCTGCTGCGATTACAATAGACAGATATACTTTCACGCCATCTCCTCCAAAAGTTTGATCATGCTTGTTTTACGCATCTTTTTGGCAAAGCCTAAAGCGGTTAAGCCTCTACTGTCCGCTGCATTGATGTCTGCACCGGCATCAAGCAGCACCTTCAAAATGTCATATCGGCCATAACAGACGGCTGCCATCAAAGGCGTAAAGCCGCTTCTACGGGTGATGTCATTGACATCTTTGCCTTTTTCAAGCAGAAGTTTGATCATATACATATTGTTGTATGTGACGGCAAAGTCCAAGATGCTTACACCTTCATCGTCAGTATAAAAGAGATCGGCGCCGTTTTCAACGAGCAATTCCAGCATGTCCTCGTCCACACGGCTTTTTAAAGCGTAGGCCAGTACCGATTCTCCGGCCTCTGTTTTGGCGTTAAGGTTGCCACCCTCTTTAATGTATTTTTTGGCGGCCAAATAATCATTGTTCTGTAAAATAGAGAGCCATGTTGTCATCGTTTATTCACTTGTGTATAGTTGTAGGGAAAGTATATCAAAGATGCATAAGAGTTAATGAATGAAGTTGTCATCTCCAATATGTTTGGGTTTAGTTTAAGTGAGCTTGCCTATAAAAAGGATATTGCTAATCATAAACTAAGAGATGGTAGTATTTCAGCACAATTCAACCTATAAAGCGAGAGAAATATGGAAACCATTCAAACTGCAGATGCGTTTAAAGCACTGATCGAAAATATCAAATCAAAAGATGGATACAAAGACCCGTTGGCATTCGGTATCTGTCGCGTAGATTTTGGTCAAAAAAACAGTGACAACGTTCTTCAGGCAACCTACCCTGTTGTAAACTGGAATGAGAACTTCGGTTCGGCAGCAATCTTTATTGAAGCGCTCAGTGAGCAAGGTGTAGTGGTCGATTTCAACGAAAACGAAGTGGTCTGCAATGTTAACCTGGCTTTCTTGGAGTCGTGTCTAAATGCCTTTACCCCTTACGCTGACGAAGCGTTTGGCGATGCACACAAAAACATTCAGGTTATTTCTGCGCTTTACGGTCAACTTAAAGCAGAAGGTGCACGCGAAGGTGAGTTCCGTGTGGTCTTTATCTTTAACGACGCGGCATGTGTGCGTGTTGAAGCGACGTATCTTAAACTATACGCGCTTTCTCTTGCAAAAGTGCCGCTTCGCAGCATCAACCTTAACGGTGCATTCGGTGCACTTCCGAATGTTGCCTGGTCAGACGGTCAGCCTATAGAACTTGCATGGTTGCGTGAAAACGAGATCGAGCTGAAATTTGCCAATGCCTACCCGCATATTGACTTCGTTGACAAATTCCCGCGTTTCCTGCAGCACGTCATCCCTGCAGACAACACCCGTATTCTGGAAACGTCTAAAGTGCGTTTCGGTGCGCAGCTTCACGCCGGTACAACGGTTATGCCGGGTGCATCATACATCAACTTCAATGCCGGTACTACGGGTGTGAGTATGGTCGAAGGCCGTATCTCAAGCTCTGCGATCGTCGGTGACGGGTCAGATGTCGGTGGCGGTGCTTCTATTTTAGGCGTGCTTAGCGGTACAGACGGAAACCCTATCTCTGTCGGTAAGAACTCTCTTCTTGGTGCAAACTCTGTCTGCGGTATCCCGTTGGGTGACGCTTGTATTATTGACGCAGGTATTGCGATTCTTGAAGGTACCAAGATCAGTATCAGCCCTAGCCAGCTTGTTAAGATCCAGGAAGCGAACCCTGGTGTCAAGATGGAAGGTGAAGTCTTTAAAGGTAAAGAGCTTGCAGGTCTTAATGGTCTCCATTTCCGTCAAAACTCAATGACAGGAGAACTGACTGCATCACGTTCAACACGTGAGATCAAACTAAACGCTGATCTTCACTAACTCTTTAGAGTGAGACATTTCGTCTCGCTTCTTCATATCTCAAATCTTCTTTTTCATTACTTTCATCATTTTACCTATAGAAACACAGTTGAGTGATTTCAACAATACAGGTGCAAAGTATAATGAAAGTGTTGTTCATGGAGCAATGACGCTCTTAGCCATTCGCCTTTTTTTTGCTTTTATGTTTTCTTTTTTTTACTTTTTTAACCGGTCTGTAGGTAAAGATATTCATGCGGTCAAGACTCGGCATAAGTGAGCTGTTGTAGTCGTAGCCGTCCTGTTCGCTTCCAATGTCCAGAGTGCTTATGACCACTTTTCCAACGATGACACGTCCCTCTTCGGCATTGTCGTCAACTGTTTTGATCCCCCACATGTTATGCAGGATCATAATGTTGTCGTCGTACGTTCCCAGGTAGAGCATAATGTGACCTTTTCGGTGTAGAAAGGTCTCAAACGGTATTGCCTCTTGCTTGATAAGTTCTTCTTTGGCCGTAGTGTTAAGATCGTTAAAGGCAATGACCTTTCCAATACGCGACTGCTGCCTGGAGTTACGCGGCATCCAGATGCCAAAAGGGGTATAGATGTCACGAAGGGTGGATGAACAGTCACGCTCTTCATAAAGGCCTCCCCAGCCATAGTTGCTTTCCATCACGCCAGCGGTGATCCTGGTCAGGTTTTCCGGATTCAAATAAAGTGGTTTGGTGCTTACATCACTGTGCTTGAACCTGACAGTTACAAAGGTCGGTTTGTTAAAAGCTCCCGGAGCAACGGCTCTGGCATATGTGTACAACCCTCTTGTCTTAATAAGGCTAAGACGCATGCCGACACGTGAATAGAAGAGAAAATGCCCCTCTGTATCGGTTAACGCTACTTTCTCTTTAAGCAGATAGACCGGCTTTGCCTTTGTCCATTTTTTTCGCTCTTTATGGTTCATAAAAGCGATGCTGTAGCTTGGAAGCCAGCCTGAGGCATACGACGTATAGACATAGACCCAGGCTTTGTCACGCGAATAATGCGAGATGAAAACAGGTTCATTGGCATGAATGGCACTGTTTTGCAGATAATCAAAAGGAAAGCCCTCGCCTGCACGGTTGGGATCTCTGAAAAGCGGTTTGTTCGTCGGAAAATTACGTAGTGATGAAAAATGAAGTGTTATGCCGTAACGGCTTACTTTACCAAAATGTTCAAAATTGGCTTGCTCCAACATCTCATCAAACCATGAGGCTTCCAACAGCTGCAGGTTTTCACCGTATGAACACCCTTTGGTATAGACACGAAACGGCCAGCTGGCGGTCGAAGCTCTCTCTGGAGGACGCTTATAGTCCCAGACTGAAAAGTATTGTTTGTCAAACGCTTTCTGTATGTCGTAGAGACGTTTGTGGGTCAAGGCATTTTTCTCAGTGTATACCTCGATGTCTTGGGAAAAGCGATAAAGATCTTCTACAAAATGGGGATAAACCGGTGTGACACAGAATCCATTAACGCTGGCATTGGGCTCTTGTGCTGTTGAAATGTTAAGCTCTTGCAGACTGGATTGCTTGTTTATGGTCTCTGCTGTGCCGATAAGAGAGAGTGTCTCACCCGACGGTTGTACCTCTATGGCGTATACGTTTAAAAAGAATAAAGCGGCCAGACTTGTGGCCAAGGCAGCTACGCGTAAACCTTTGTTGTGATGCAAGAGCATCTCCTTTTAAAACACGTTAAAAATCTACATGTCTCTCATAAAAACATCTAAACGGTAAGATCTATTCTACGCCGCCATAACGCCCGACGACACGTCCCAGTATGTTGATCTGGTCGGAAGAAGCGATCTGCGGCAGATAAAAATCTTTATTGTCAGAAATAATATCGATTCTACCATCTATACGCTTTTGTAATCGTTTAACAAGCAGCATATCTTCTGTTTGGATCGCAAAAATACCACCGCGGGAAATATCGACCTTTGAACGGTTTAAAAAGATAATATCCCCATGCAAAAAAGTGGGTTCCATCGAATCACCGGTCACATTGATGGCCTCAATATTTTTAAGCTCGCTCTCCCCGCCGAGTGTCGCCAGAAAGTGCGGCTCGATCGCAAGGTTTTCTGCCTCTTCGCCTTCATCCGTAAAACTTCCCCCGCCGGCTGAGGCATTGACCGCGTTAAAGTAACGGACCATATAGAATTGATTCGTCGCTTCGATCAGAGATTCAGGGCTCTGGTCGTAGAGCAGCCAGTTTATAGCGATCGAACGTTTTGCACAAAAGTTGAGCAGCTCTTCGTAAGGTATCTTCTCACGCTTTTTCATTGTCGCGAAATTCATCTGTGAAATTTCCAGTGCATTGGCGACATCTTTGTCAAACACTTTTTTACCGGGGATATCTGAAGAGATAATATCTTTGATCTCTTCTACTATCTCACTGAAACTTTTCATGTCCCATCCTTTTCTTTTTATAGGCATATAGTAAAACGTTGACATACTTTATCTAAAATATATGTCAAATTGCAATATTATTGCTCCTGTATTTTGATAATTTATAGAATGTGCCTATAAAAGTGATTCAAAGGATGACAGATGGCAAAGATTATGAAAAAAGCGGATTCATTTTTCGATAGATTTGAAGCGTCATTAAGCCGTTGGGCTGACAAGATCTTATAGGTAAGGGAGAGC
>JBFEJN010000059.1:0-12805 GCA_041553195.1 Sulfurimonadaceae bacterium | reverse complement strand
GCTTAAGGTTAAAGTGAAGTGTACTGATCGTACATGAGCTTTAAGCTTCAGTGCAAATAGTGCAAAAAATGGCGCGGTGGACGAGACTCGAACTCGCGACCCCCTGCGTGACAGGCAGGTATTCTAACCAACTGAACTACCACCGCGCATAAAATAACATGGTGTCCCGTGATGGACTCGAACCATCGGCATCCTCATTAAAAGTGAGATGCTCTACCAACTGAGCTAACGAGACGCACTAAACAACCAGTGAACTAGTGTTTGTGAGGCGAAATTATAGGCAAAAGATTCTTTGATGTCAAGAGCTTTTTGCTATTTTTTAAAAAAAACTTTTTTGTCACCTAAAACAAGCATTTTTAAGGCGGTCAACGCACTCTGTTGTTGAATGTAATTTCGATCGCCCTGGAAATGGCAGGTGACTACTTTTTCGTATGTTTCAGACTTTACACCGATAACGACAGTACCGACTGGTTTCTTCTCAGTGCCGCCATCGGGCCCGGCGACGCCACTGACGGCAAGCGCGTAATCTGCTTTGGCAATGCTCAGTGCCCCTTCGCACATCTCGGAAACAACGGCTTCACTTACAGCACCGTTGTCGACCAAGGTCGCATTTTCTACGGCCAGCCAGTTCTCTTTTAAAATGTTGGAGTAGGTAACGAGTGAACCTTCAAATACTGAAGATACACCGGCATGTGAGGTAAAGAAATAGGCCAATAGCCCTCCTGTACAACTTTCTGCAAGTGTGATCTTCTGCTTGGTGTCAAGTGTTGCATCAATGATGTGTTGAACGAGGTCCTCTGCGACGATGACCTGTTCGTGATACCGCTGTGTTACTGTTTCGATGAATTTGTCGATCGATCCAAAGGTATTGCATTGCACTTCTATTTCTACCCATGCATCAACGATCTGTGAAAAAGCAAGGGTGACATCATACTGCTTAGCAAGCGGTTTTAAAGATTCGATCACCTCTTTAATCGGTGTCTCAAAAAATTGCAAGCGTTGTTGTGTCGCAGTACCTGCCAACAGCTTTATCGGCATGGTGTGTGACTCCTGAACCTGCATGACGTTTACGGCAGCATTTTTAATCTCTAAACGATAACTGTCTTTTTCAAAGCGGTCACATTGCGAAGGCAGTAACATCTGCTCTTTAAGAACAAGTTTGTCATTAGTAATACTGCATAAAAGCTTTCCTACAAGGGTAAAGCTTTTTTTACTGCTGATAATATAGATGTTCTCATCATGCGAAAGTCTGTTCTCAAGTTCGGAAAAAAAATTACGGTCAGCTTCGACGAAGAACTCAACTGAATCGACTCTTCCATCTGTTTCGATCATTCTGATGAGATAGTCTCTGAACGCTCGGTTCTGGGTGAAGATGTTACCGATAAGATATAGACGTTTTTTCAAATATAGCTCCAGATAAGCTCTATTTTTCGTATGGTTAAAAAGTGAAATAGAGTGCAGTTATAGGGTAGTATAGCACAGTGTCAGCCCATTTTAAACGCATTAAAGATATAATCCAAAAATTTTAAATACTGAATACTGAGGGTTACATGGATTATAAAGAGACTCTGTTATTGCCGAAAACAGACTTCCCGATGCGTGGAAACCTTGTTCAAAACGAGCCGTTGCGTTATAAAGCTTGGGACACGAACAAGGTCTACGACAAGATGAAGAAAAACCGTGAAGGTGCAGAAGCGTTTACGCTGCATGACGGACCGCCGTATGCCAATGGCCATATTCACATTGGACACGCCCTCAACAAGGTCTTAAAAGATATTATCATCAAATTCAACTACTTCAATAACAAGTCGGTCCGCTTTACACCGGGCTGGGACTGTCACGGTCTGCCGATCGAGCAGCAGGTTGAGAAGAAACTTGGCGGCAAGCAGAAAAAAGAGCTGTTGAGCACAGGCGAAGTGCGAAAGCTTTGCCGTGAGCATGCGGCAAAATTTGTCGATATTCAAAAAGAAGAGTTCAAGACATTAGGTATTTTGGCCGATTGGCAAAAGCCGTATTTGACCATGGACTACAAATTCGAGGCAAACATCTACCGTACGCTTTGCGACGTGGCGAAACGGGGTCTTCTTATTGAGCGTTCGAAGCCGGTCTACTGGTCATGGGCGGAACGAACAGCCCTGGCCGAAGCTGAAGTCGAATACGAAGACAAAGAGTCACACTCCATCTATGTCGCGTTTGAACTGAGTGATGAGTCTAAAGTCCGTATGGGCATTGAAGGCAAGGCGGGTCTGGTTATCTGGACAACGACGCCTTGGACACTGCCGGCAAATACAGGTATCTCTCTTAACCCGGATGAGAAGTATGTCCGTACGGCCGACGGTTATATCGTCGCTGAGAAGCTCTACAACGAAAACATCGAAAACGGTGTTGTCGCCGGCGAGGTCGTTCAGACGTTTGATGCGACTAAATTCGAAAACCTGCATGCGATCAACCCGTTGAACGGCCGCTCATCGCACATCGTCTTGGGCGAACATGTCTTGATGGAAAACGGCACCGGCTGTGTCCATACCGCACCGGGTCACGGTGAAGATGACTACCGTGTCGGTCTAAAATACAACCTTGACGTGATTATGCCGGTTGATGAGACAGGCTGTTTTGACGAGACTGTCGTTCGTGAAAGACTGATCCCAGCGCCCGAAGAGTTTGTGGGTAAACATATTTTTAAATCTAATGATGCTATTTTGGAACTGCTTGGTGAATCGTTGCTGAAGCAGAGCAAGTTTACGCATTCGTACCCGCACTGTTGGCGTTCGCATACTCCGTTGATCTTCCGTGCCACCAAACAGTGGTTTATTGCGGTTGACCAAAAACCTGAAGGCGAAGAACGTACACTCCGTCAGATCGCTCTTGACGAGGTCGCTAAAACCTCTTTCTATCCGGAAACAGGACGCAAACGTCTGACGTCGATGGTTGAGAACCGTCCAGACTGGTGTATCTCCCGTCAACGCGACTGGGGTGTGCCGATCGCACTTTTCCGTGTCAAAGCGACCGGTGAAGTGATCCTCGACGAAAAAGTACTGAATTTTGTGGCAATGATCTTTGAGATGCAGGGTTCTGACGCCTGGTACACGATGGATATCGCAGCGCTTCTCTACCCGGGTTCAGGCTATAAACCTGAAGAGCTGGAAAAAGTCACTGACATTCTTGATGTCTGGTTCGATTCGGGTTCGACATGGAACGCAGTACTGAAGTCTCGCAACTACGATGCGGGTAAATACCCGACCGATCTTTACGTCGAAGGTTCAGACCAGCACCGCGGCTGGTTCCAGTCTTCACTCTTTTTGAGCGCAGCGGTTCAGTCACAAGCACCTTATAAAGGTATTTTGACACACGGTTTTACGGTCGATGCAAAAGGTGAAAAGATGTCGAAGTCCAAGGGTAATGTTGTTGCCCCGGACAAAGTCCTTCAGCAGTACGGCTCGGAGATCCTCCGTTTCTGGGTCGCTATGAGTGACTATCAGACAGATCTGAAGATCTCTGACGATATTTTGAAGCAGATTGCAGAACAGTACCGTAAACTGCGTAATACCTTTAGATTTTTATTGGCGAACATCGATGACCTTGAGACCATCTTGCCATACGAAGAGCTGGGTGAACTTGACCGTTGGATCGTTTCTAAAGCACAACTGGTCTTTGACGAGACACACAAACAGTTCAGCGAGTACAACTTTGTCGGCGGTATGAGTACACTCAATAATTTTATTGTCAATGATCTGAGCGGTATCTTTATGGATATCACGAAAGACAGACTCTACTGTGATGCAAAAGATGATGCGCACCGTCGTGCTTCTCAAAGTGCCATGGCGATGATTACTAAGTCTCTTCTTGGTCTTGTCGCACCGATTTTGACCTACACAGCCGATGAGATCATGGAGAGTGCACCGATCGTTATCAAAGGGGATGCGGACGATATCTTTGATATTGTCTATACACCGATCAATGTTGAATATGCACTGTTTGATGAAGCGTATATGGTCAAGGCACGCGAAGGTTTCTCGGAGATCGTTGACGGTCTGAAAAAAGAGAAAAAGATCAAATCAACGTTAGAACTTGAGATCTACTGCACATCGGACAAAGTCGCTGCCTTGCCGTCTACCGAAGCAGAAGACTGGTTCGTTGTTTCCGGCATTAAAGCTGGCACACCGGCTGAAAGTCTGGGTGTGTTCGAGGTTGAGGGCGACACTTTTGTCATCGCAAAAGCAACTCAGGCAAAATGTCCGCGTTGTTGGAAGTTCCACTCTGTTGACGAAGAGAGCCTTTGTGAACGTTGTGCCAAGGTTATGAATGTTTAACATGACAGAACCCGTGAGCGCCCTGACGATCATTGTGACCATTGTCATCATCATCGCAGTCTCACTGTTGGGTGTTTATGCCGTAAAAAAAAGTAAAAAGGATAATGTGTGATTACACTTAAAGAAGCTCTTAGCCTTTCTCAAGAAGAGCTAGCAACTTTTAAAGAAGATCTTAAAAAGCAGATCGAAGCCAAGCCTGAGCTCAACGCCTATATTGATGTCAACAACGTTGGCGAAGGTGTACCGATCGCGATCAAAGACAACATTCAGGTCCAAGGATGGTCTGTGACATCGGGCTCAAAGATCTTACAAGGTTACATCGCCCCTTATAATGCGACAGTCATCAATAAATTGACAGCGGCCGGTTTGTCACCGTTTGGCCGTACCAACATGGATGAGTTCGCGATGGGTTCGACAACAGAGAGCTCTTGTTACGGTATCACACAAAATCCGCACAATGCCAACTGTGTACCGGGCGGCTCGTCTGGCGGGTCGGCGGCGGCAGTCGCGGCAGGTCTGGCTATTGCTGCACTGGGTTCTGACACTGGCGGATCGATCCGTCAACCGGCCGCGTTCTGCGGTATCGTCGGAATGAAACCAACGTATGGCCGTGTGAGCCGTTACGGACTGGGTGCCTATGCAAGTTCACTCGACCAGATCGGACCAATGACACAAAACGTCGAAGATGCGGCGATCCTTTATGACATCATCAGCGGTCATGATGCTAAAGATTCTACAAGTTATCAGAGCGATGAGAAAGTCTCTGACAAACTGGATCCGTCACGAAAATTGACGATCGCTATTATTCCTGAGCATGTCAAAGACGCCAGTGCCGAGATAAAAAAAGGGTATGACAAAGCGGTCGAAGCACTGAAAGCTGCCGGTCATACCATCGTCGAAAAGAGTCTGATGGACGGTAAATACGATATTTCTGCGTATTACATTACGGCAACGGCTGAAGCGACAACAAACCTGGCGCGTTACGACGGTATCCGTTACGGTAACCGTAAAGAGGGTGAAAACCTTAACGACCTGTTTGTCCGAACCCGTTCCGAAGGGTTCGGTGACGAAGTAAAACGCCGTATCTTGCTGGGGAACTTCGTTCTCTCAAGCGGATACTACGACGCTTACTATGTCAAGGCACAGAAAGTACGTCATCTTATTAAAGATGAATATGCAAAACTCTTTGCCGAAGTCGACCTAATTTTAAGCCCTGTTGCACCGCGTACAGCATATGAAGTCGGTGCACTTGAAGATCCTCTCGAGATGTACTTGAGCGATATTTATACCATCTCAGTCAATCTTGCCGGTCTGCCTGCAATTTCATTGCCGGTAGATACAGCGGAAAACGGCATGCCTGTAGGCCTACAACTTATTGCAAATGCTTATGACGAGCAGACACTGTTTGACGGTGCCCTCTCATTAGAAAAACAATTAAATTCATAAACCAAGGAAAACACAATGAATATCCGTAAACGCGCATTAACATTCGAAGACGTTTTATTAGTCCCTAAGTACTCAGAAGTACTTCCAAAAGAAGTCAACCTGGAGAGTATGCTGACACGTAACATCAAACTGAACATTCCAATGGTCTCAGCGGCGATGGATACGGTAACAGAGTATCGTGCAGCTATCGCTATGGCACGTCTCGGCGGTATCGGAATCATTCATAAAAATATGGATATTGTGACACAGGCCAGACAGGTCAAGCAGGTCAAAAAATCAGAGAGCGGTATGATCATCGATCCTGTTTCGGTTACGCCTGATGCGACATTGAGAGATGCTGATATCAAAATGGGTGAGTTCCGTATCAGCGGTGTTCCTGTTGTTGATGAAAACAATAAGCTTCTTGGTATTTTGACAAACCGTGACATGCGTTTTGAGAAAGATTATGGTAAAAAATCGGGTGATGTTATGACGAAGATGCCATTGATTACCGGTACCAAAGGGATGTCTCTTGATGAAGCAGCAGACATTATGCACCAGCACAAGATCGAAAAATTGCCGGTTGTCGATGAAGAAGGCACATTGCAAGGCCTTTATACGATCAAAGATATTAAAAAGCGTATTGAATACCCGAATGCCAATAAAGATGACTTAGGTCGCCTTCGTGTCGGTGCCGCTATCGGTGTGGGTCAGATGGACCGTGCAAGAGCTTTGGTAGAAGCAGGCGTTGATGTACTTGTTCTTGACTCGGCTCACGGTCACTCAAAAGGTATTATGGACAGCGTCCGTGCGATAAAAGCAGAATTTGACGTCGATGTTATTGCCGGTAACGTTGCAACCGGTGAGGCTGTTGAAGCATTGGTTGAAGCCGGAGCTGACGCTGTTAAAGTTGGAATCGGGCCGGGATCGATCTGTACGACACGTATCGTAGCAGGTGTCGGTGTTCCTCAGATCTCTGCTATTGATGAATGCGCACAAGTCGGACGCAGACTGGGTGTGCCTATCATCGCCGATGGCGGGATCAAGTATTCTGGAGAGATCGCAAAAGCATTGGCAGTCGGTGCCAGCTGTATTATGGCCGGTTCTCTGCTTGCCGGTACAGAAGAGTCCCCGGGTGATCTTATCAATTTCCAGGGACGTCAATACAAGTCATACCGTGGTATGGGCAGTATCGGAGCAATGCAAAAAGGCTCGAACGACCGTTATTTCCAGGAAGGAACAGCCGCAGATAAACTTGTACCCGAAGGGATTGAAGGACGTGTTCCTTTCCGTGGTTCGATTGCGGGTATCGTACATCAGATGATGGGCGGTCTTCGTGCCTCGATGGGGTATTGTGGTTCTGAAAGTATCGCTGTTTTCTGGGAAAAGGCGGAGTTCGTTGAAATCACTTCTGCAGGTCTCAAAGAGTCCCATGTTCATGATGTGCAGATCACGGCTGAAGCACCAAACTACCACGTTTAGCCTTCGGCTAACCGCGATAGAATTCTGAATTATCAATAATGCGTTTTAAATGAGAGTTTACTTTATTAAAAGCGTTTGTCTCTACTTTTATGGATGGACGTGCCTCTAATGGAAGAACCATTTAACATTCAAAATTCAGAATTAGACATTCGTTTTGCCGGTTTTTGGGTCCGTTTTTTAGCGACATGGATCGATACCGCTGTGTTGGTCTTGCCGTTAGGACTCATCGTCTATGCACTCAGTGGGGGAGAATGGTTCAACTTCCCGGATATTTCAGAAAGTATGACGTATGCACAACATGGTCAGGCATTGGCAGCCTTGCAAAGTATGCCAAAAGCAAATATGAAATGGGAATCGCTGTTTGAGTTGGCCATTGCCGGTGTGACGATACTTTTCTGGAAAAAATTTTCCGGTGCAACGCCGGGTAAAAAACTGCTTGGTATCCATGTGGTTGATGCGAAAACACTGCAGGAAATAAATAACAAACAAGCGATTATTCGATATATTGGCTATATAATTTCTACCATCCCCTTGGCCATTGGGTTTTTAATGGTCGGTTTTAGAAAAGACAAACGTGCTTTGCATGATCTATTGGCAGAGACGGTCGTTATTTACAGATAAGTAAAAAGGATAAATATGCATTTTCAAACAGAAGCACTTCACGCAGGTTATGAGAAAGATACCCAGTCAACAATGGCCGTGCCGATTTATATGAGCACTGCGTACGAGTTTCGCGACGTAGAACATGCAGCCAATCTGTTCGCCCTCAAAGAACTTGGAAATATTTATACCCGTCTAAACAACCCGACAACAGATGTTTTCGAAAAACGTTTTGCCCAACTCGAAGGCGGCGAAGCGGCACTGGCAACGTCCAGCGGTATGTCAGCGATCTTTTATGCGATCGCCAATGCAGCCGAAGCAGGGGATAACATTGTCTGTGCTTCACAGCTTTACGGCGGCTCATTGACACTTTTCTCGCACTCATTGAAGCGTTTTGGGATCGAAGCCCGTTATTTCGATGTGCAAAATCCTCAAGCGGCGGAAGCGTTGATCGACGAGAAAACAAAAGTGATCTTTTTTGAGACCTTGACCAATCCCAGTATTGATGTCGCCAACATTTCAGCTATTACCGAGATTGCCGATAGACATAAGATCTTGACGGTTGTTGACAACACGGTGGCGACACCGGCACTCTGCCGACCGTTTGAACACGGCGTTGATGTCGTTGTGCATTCCGCCAGTAAATACACGACTGGCCAGGGACTGGCTATCGGCGGTATTATGGTCGAACGTAAGGGGCTTGTTGAGAAGATCAAGGGCAATGCCCGTTACAGCCATTTTAATGAGCCGGACACCTCGTATCACGGTCTGGTCTACGTTGACGTTCCATTGCCGATCTATACGCTTCGTGCACGTCTTTCGCTGTTGCGTGACCTGGGCGCGGTCAGTTCACCGTTTAACTCCTGGCTCTTTATTCAAGGTCTTGAGACCCTTTCTCTTCGTATGAAAGAGCATTCGCATAATGCTTTGATGCTGGCAGAATTTTTGGAAAAACATCCAAAAGTGTCCAAAGTCAACTATCCGGGTCTGCCGTCAAACAGTAACTATGCCAATGCCCAGCGTTACTTTGAGAACGGTCAGGCGAGTGGACTTCTCAGTTTTGAAGTGGCAGGTTTCAATGAGGCAAAGGCTATTGTCGATGCAACGAAACTTTTTTCTTTAGTGGTCAATATCGGCGATTCCAAGTCCATCATTACCCACCCGGCATCAACGACGCACCAGCAGCTTTCTGAAGACGAGCTGGTTGCCTGCGGCGTGCCGTCAGGACTTATCCGTCTCAGCGCAGGCCTAGAGAATGTCGCTGATCTTATTGCAGACCTTTCACAGGCTTTAGAGGCGTAGTCATCGAAGCAGCTAAAAGTAGAGAGCTCTTACAGTTAGAGACCCATATCGAACACTTTACGAACCCTCTGTATCTGGAGAGCGGGCGAATTCTCGAACCTTACGACATTGCCTATGAGACCTACGGAAAGATGAATGAGGAGAAGTCCAATATCATCGTTGTCTGCCATGCGCTTACCGGTTCGCACCATGCTGCCGGTTATTACGAAGGTGACCATAAACCCGGTTGGTGGGACGGTTTCATCGGGCCCGGCAAGGCGATCGATACGGACAGGTATTTTGTGATTTCAACGAACGTGATCGGGAGCTGTTTCGGTTCAACGGGACCGATGTCCATGATGTATCCGCATCAAGAGCCGTACCGTTATAAATTTCCTGTTGTGACCATCAAAGACATGGTCAAGGCCCAGCGTATTTTGTTCGATCGTTTGGGTATTCACCATGTCCATGCGATCGTCGGCGGTTCGATGGGCGGCATGCATGCCCTGCAGTTTGCCGTGCAGTTTCCAAAGTTTGCGACCAAGATCATTGCCATGGCAACGACTTATGCAACCCAACCCTGGGCGATTGCGTTTAACAAGGTAGCACAAGAATCGATCTTGCATGATCCGGAGTTTAAAAACGGTTATTATGACCCTGAAGATCTGCATGAAAATGGGCTAAATGGCATGGCAGTTGGGCGTATGGCCGGGCATATCAGCTTTTTATCACATCACTCAATGCAAGAAAAATTTGGTCGGGAATATAAACGTACTGACGGTCTTTTTGAACTGTTCGGGAAGTTTCAGGTCGAGTCGTATCTGGAGTATAATGGGCACAACTTTACGAAATGGTTTGACCCGCTATCGTACCTCTATATTACAAAAGCGATCAACATCTATGATCTATCGCGTGGATTTGACTCCTTGGAACAGGCCTTGCTGAATGTACAGTCGGAGACTTATCTTATAAGTTTTAAAGAGGACATGCTCTTTTTGAGTAAGGAGATGAAAGTCATCGCCGACAAGCTGGCTGAACGTAAAACGCTCAAAAGCGACTACTTCGAAGTGGACAGTGATTATGGACATGATGCCTTTTTGGTTGAACTCGATAAATTTGATGATTATGTAAAAAAGGCACTAGATGAGTAATAAGACAACAGAAGATTTTGAAGTAAGGCTGGAGAAAGCCAAAGTGATCCTGGAGAAGTTAATGAACCCGGAGATTACCTTGAGCGAGAGTGTCAAAGCCTACGAAGAAGGTATGAAAGAGCTGCAAGAAGCGCAGAAGATGCTTGAAAATGCGCAACTGCAGATAGAACAGATACGTACCCAGCGCTAAGGAAAATCACGCCAATGAAAGTCGCAGTGTTACAACTTCAATCCATTGGCATGAGTTCCACCAAACTGTACCATTTTGTTCGTATTGCCCAAAAAAAAGGGGTCAAACTTCTTCTTTTAGGCGAGTATATGCTGAACTCTTTTTTTAAAGAGCTGGAGTCGACCCCCATTTCGATGATCCAGGAACAGAGTGAACATCAACTCGCTGTGTTGAAAGAGATGGCACGAAAGCACGCTATGGTCATTGTCGCACCGATCATCATGGTGAAGAAAAAAGAGCCTTACAAGGTGATCGCCAAGATCTCGCCAAACTCTGTCAGCTACTATCATCAGCAGTTTCTTATAAACTACAGTCACTGGAATGAAGAGAAATATTTTGCCAACCCTATTGAGGGTGTCAAAGCGCCCTTGAGTTTTACCTATGAGGGCGTGAAATTCATGATCATGGGGGGCTTTGAACTGCATTTCGACGACTTGTGGTACTACGCGTCCATGAAAAATGTCGACTGTGTGCTGCTGCCGACGATCTCGACGTTTGAATCGCACGAACGTTGGAAAGAGATCATTAAAACGCGTGCTTTTACGCATAACTGTTACATTCTTCGTGCCAATCGAATTGGCGATTACAAAGAAGAGGATTTTACCTGGTACTTTTATGGCGACTCTGTCCTTGCTAATCCTTACGGTGAGATAGAAGAACATTTGGGTGACAGCGAAGAGTTGATGATCGCCGACATCGACCATAAAAAAGTTGTTGAAGCGAGACGCGGGTGGGGCTTTAAAGAGGCTCTTTCAAAACGCCAATAACATCTCTTTTTTTAAAGTCTGAAAAATCCGATAGAGCAGATATTTCACGTGTTCTTTGCCTACCATCGTTGCGATGAGTGCTGCGTTTGAAATAAAGATATAATACGTTTATGAAACGAAAATATATACAAGACCATAACCCCGTAAGCTTTACTTTTAAACCGACCCGTGAGGACTTCATCGTCGATGAGATCCCGCTTTACGAAGGCGGTAACAATGGAAATTATGTCCATTTCCACATTAAAAAGACAGACTTGTCGACACTGGAGCTTATCGCCATACTCGAAGAGCAGACGAAGTTCCACAACATTTCGTATGCCGGTCTTAAAGACAAATACGCAACCACCACGCAGTACATCTCCATGCCGGCGTCGTATGAGAAATACTTTGCCAAGTTCAAACACCCTCAGATCCAGATCTTGGGTTCGTTCCTGCACAAAGAGAAGCTCAACATCGGTGACCTCAAAGGAAACCGTTTTAAGATCCGTCTTCGTGACGTAACACCGGACGCGACCGAAAAACTGGACAAGGTCCTCAACGAGATCGTACGTCAGGGTGTCCCGAACTATTTCGGTTACCAGCGTTTCGGACAGGGTGAGGACCACTTTGAAAAAGCGCAGGAAGCCGCGCACGGCAGCAAGGTGTTCAAAGATCGCCGCCTGAACAAACTGATGAGCAACGCGTACCAGTC
This sequence comes from Sulfurimonadaceae bacterium, assembly GCA_041553195.1. GTDB lineage: Bacteria > Campylobacterota > Campylobacteria > Campylobacterales > Sulfurimonadaceae > Sulfonitrofixus. The sequence goes on along the minus strand of JBFEJN010000059.1, from coordinate 869 downwards.
GTACCTTTTCAACGACTGGCTTGTCGAGCGGGTTCAGCTCTGTAGAGAGTTGGACTACATGGACCTGGGTGCCTTTGAAAAGAAGTGGGGTCTGACGACCGAAGAGGTCAAGCAGCTACAAGCGCAATCCTCCATCTTTAAAGTGCTCCCGGGCGATATCATGTTGGATGTCATGGCGAATAAGTGGGTCAATGTGACCGATCTTGCATCGGTCAAAAAGCCTTATAAAGAGCGTAAATTGCAACCGACCGGGATGTTGGTCGGTAACAAGGTCTGGCGTTCAAGAGGTGTGGCCGGAGCGATCGAGGCCCGTCATGATGATGACGAAGTGGCCATGCCAGGTGAGCGCCGCGCGGCATGGATCTACCCGAAAGAGATAAAGTCAAAGTACATTAAAAAAGAGAGTGTTTATGAACTCTCGTTTGCTTTGCCAAAGGGCTCTTACGCAACGATTTTGCTTGAAAACCTTGCCAATAGAGATATAGAGAGCGGGCCTGAGTCTAAACCGGAAAAGAAGAAGTTTGTACCGCTTCGGTATGACGATCCGGATGATGATGATGAGTATGAGGATTAATATTCAATTATTTGTTTAGCTTTTTTTGGTTTGAGCGTTTGTTGATAAGTTAGCTTTATCGACTTGTTTTTGTTTTTTGAATATGTTGGTTGTTTTAATATCCTTGACTCCTCTTTCTTTTTTTACGCCGCAAAAAAAAGAAACAAAAAAAGCTCTCGAAACGGCTGCGAGGTCGGCAGGCTGCCGACTACTTTCGCTACAGTCGTTCTATCGTTAAAAATCCCTAACTCGCTACGCTCAGACAAAGTGATTTTCTTAACACTCCTTCCCTCCTTACGCTCAACTCTGTAGATGT
>JBFEJN010000058.1:0-13859 GCA_041553195.1 Sulfurimonadaceae bacterium | reverse complement strand
TCAAACAATTATTCCGAGCTACAACACGTAGTCTCTAAGTCTCTTCTTCAAGCGACTCATCGTTTGTGGACGGGAATTATAGACAAATCAATACCCAATGTCAAGACCTTTTCCTGGCTTTTTGCAAATTTGTTGAAATTTCTCTTTTTTCGTAAAAAGTGGTCAATTTATTGGTTATTTTATGCTCATCTGATTTCTTTAAAGAACTTTCACATAACCAGTTTCCGGTGTAATGGAGATGACAGCTTCTCGTGAACCTGAATGTAATGTGATTTCACATACTGATGACACCACATCATATGAACTACTCAAGGTTTTATGCGGCCTGCCTAAATAGTCAAACGCAACAAATCTATTATTACCGCATGCGCTGTTAAACGTAATGCTGTCAATTCCGTATTTCTCTTGCAAAAACATGTTACTGCTATCGCTCGACTCCTGCACACAAGCCGTGTTTGAATATAGAAGAGTTTCTGTTAAAGGATCTGTAGCCGATTCGTTCCTATCATAATTGGCGTTGTGGTCAGTGTTGCTCGATACGACATAGCAGTTGTTACTTCGAAAACTAATCCGCCACATCGCTTTATACCACGTAGCATTGGCGTCATCATAGACGTCATCCATCATAGCAAGATGCTGTGTATACTGTATATGCCGTACAACCTGACTGGTTGCTTCACGCAAACTGTCCCGTTCCAACCGTGGAAGTATGACTGCAGAAAGGATTCCTGCAACAATAAGAACAATAACAAGTTCGAGCATCGTAAATGCATTCAATCTCATAATAACACCTATTAATCAAATTTGTTATATTATATTACTATTGATTAAAAATGTCAAAAAGGGACAGGAATGTCAATTCGTAAAATAAAGTAAAGAAAAAAATATTGATAGAATGAAGGGTATGTAGGGAGAAACCTACATGTAGCGTAAAAAAATTAATTGAGGGGTGACAGCTTAACGAAACCAGTCTGTTTTGTGACAGTAATAGTAGCCGTACGGCCATTGGCAGTTAATGTTATAACGTTATCGGCTGTATTTAAACTACCTAGAGGGGATACAAATACAGGTGTACTCGCAAAACTGTAAGGACGTCCCAAATCATCAAAAACGATTCGACAATTACCCGTTGTTGGAGAAATGGAAACACCCATATCTGCAATATCATTATCTGTCCCATTGATATCACGCTGTGTAAGTGCATCTTCTGCTGTTTCAGTACTGTTAGCTCGTTCAACTGCATAGGCTGTTGAGCAGAGGTTGATACTCCATCTGTTTTGATACCAATTCGCATTGGTATCATCATACACATCGTTCACCATCGCAAGGTGCTGTGTATACTGAATATGACGGACAACCTGCTCTGCGGCTTCTCTTAAGTTATCACGTTCCAAGCGTGGGATCATAACTGCCGCAAGGATACCGGCCACAACAATAACAATAACAAGCTCTAACATGGTAAATGCAGATTTTTTCAAAGTAACACCTTATGGACACGAGTTATCCTACTAGATAACCGACTTGTCAGATATATAATTATATGTAATGGTCAATTATAGCTAAAAATTTAAAAGATTAAATAAGAGTACAGATTGAAGAGTGAAAAATGGTATTTTTATAAAATAGTGAAAGAAGAGTCAAAGACTCTTCCAAACAAAAAGAGATTAGATCTCTTCTGCTTTTTCGACATTGTAAAGGATGTCTGATGTAGGGTGACGGTACATTGGCATACCAAGACGTTTTTCGTCGAGGATGTGACCGATGAAACCGATCGAACGGCCAACTACGAAGAATGCATTCAATGCACCCGCGTCGATGAAACCGTCGATCTCTTCTTCAGAATATCCAAGAGCACGCCACATATCTACCATCAAGATACCGATAGTACCATCAACGTTTAGGATAAGGTTGTCCTTCTTAGATGTCGTCAATTTTTCTACTTCAAGCGCAAAGTCAAGAAGTGGCGTTTGTGGGAATGATTCCGCAGCAAACTTTTTAAGACCAGAAACACGAAGGTCCGGGTTACGTACCGATTTAACACGGTGACCGATACCAGAGATCGTTTTACCTTCTTTTTTCATATATGAAATAAACTCAGCCGGTGTCATACCGTTGTCGTTTGCATATTTGAAATAACGTGCTGCATCATCAATAGCACCACCGAAACGTGGGCCGATCGTCAATAGACCCGTTACCAATGAAGAGATAACATCTTTTCCTGCACGCGCTGTAACTTTTGCATTGTGAGCACCTGAAACTGCCGGACCGTGGTCAGCAACAGTTTTGATGACTGTTTCAATAAACTCAGTTGCCCAAGTCGGGTAACGCTTTTTGAACCATAAAAGTGAAATTACATCACCGATACCAAAACCGGTTTCAGGTGTTGCAACTGAAGAGATCGGGTAACCAGCGTATGTTGCTTCTTCACCACGGTCATCAGAGATCGTACAGATGAACTCTTTTGCTTTACGAACAGTCGGAACGATTTTTAGTTCCGGTTCAGCGATATCTGTAATAACACCCTTGGCTTTAAGATCGTTATAGACTTCATTGATCTTCGCTGGAAGGTCATTGAATGATGCCGGTACGTAGATACCCGCTTCAGCCATCGCTGCATTTTTAGCAGCCGCTGTTTCCGCGTCAGCATTTGCAGAAGCACCCGCATGACCGAACTGAACACCTGAACTGAAGTGCTTAGCGATCGTACCGATACACCATGCGATAATTGGTTTTTTGATCTGACCGTTTTTAACTGCCTCGATCACTTTGTACTCTTCAGTACCACCGACTTCACCAAGAAGGATCATGTATTTGACTTCCGGGTTGCTCTCCATACGAAGAAGATTGTCAATGAAGACTGAACCTACGAAACGGTCACCACCGATCGCAACACCTTCGGCAATACCGTCAGCGTTGATAGCGATAATGTTAGAAAGTTCGTTAAAAAGACCACCAGAACGTGTAACAAGTCCACAAGAACCTGCACGGTGCAGTTTAGAGTTAACAATGTTTTCGATCGTACCACCAACATTTGCGATCTTGAATGCACCTGGAGCGATACCACCAACTGTTGCAGGCCCGATAACCGTAACACCGGCGTCACGTGCAGCCTGGTTCATACCACGGGCAAGACGCTCAGGGATACCTTCTGCTGTAACCATAACAGTTTTGAATTGACCTTTGATCGCGATCGCTTCCATTGTTACATCGTATGCAGTACGGAACGATGCAAAGTTAAGAAGTACATCGGCATTTGGGAATGCTTCTGCAGCTTCTGCTGTATTTTTGAAAATAGGGACCATGATCTCATCCGGACCATAGAAGAATTTTTCAAACTTGTTGCTCGAAGTTGGCGCTACAATAGCGGCAACTGAAGGTGTGTTACGAGAAATTGTGTAATCATAATCAAGCATACGCTGAATAGCACTCTTGTTGTTATTCCAGAAAATTGCTTGTGTCTCTTTAGTAAATAATGCTGCCATAATCTCCCCTTACTTCTCTAGTGCCATACGTACGATATCGGTAACGTGTGTTTCCGGACCATAAACTTCGATATAAAGACCCAGACGATCTGCCGCCTCTTTAATATCTTTAAGACCTTTTTCATAGTTAGGTCCGCCACGACGTACATAGATCTTTACGTTGTGCTCTTTCATTTTTTCAACATTTTCTTCAAATGATTGAATAATACCGGTAAATGTTTTTGCAACATCGGTAAAGTTTGCGATCGCACCACCGATGATAAGGATCTTATCACGGCCTTCAGCGTCTTTATGACGAGTCATAAGATCGATCAATGTATCTGCGTAGAACTTTGTCTCACCCGTTGTCGGACCACCTGAGTATTCACCATAGTTGGCAAGCTCTTTAACGTCGCCCGAAAGGTCAGCGATAGTATCAGCATAAACAACTGAAGCACCACCACCTGCAACCATTGTCCAGATGCGGCCAAGTGGATTGAGGATCGTTAGTTTAAGAGATGCACCTGACTTAGAGTCAGCTTCAGCTACCGCTTTTTCTTCCGGAGACTGATCTTCCATACCGAAAGCCGTCGGGTATTCGATCTCACCCCATGCGTCTGCCATCATGAAACCGGCAGTGTCATCTAGACGTGCAACAAGGTCAAGAATAGCCATTTCGTTGTTGTCAAGCATAACGATCGGATTGATCTCAAGGTAAGCAAAGTTCATATCTCTATAGAACTTAAAGAACTGAATTGCAAATGATGCAAATGCTTCTTTGTCTTTAGCTTGAATATCTTTTGGAATATTTGCTTTAACAGCATGTTCCATGTCCGCATCGTTCATGTTGATCGGGATCGCAACTTCGTTGACTTTCTCGTCCCAACCCTCTTCTACTTCCATACCACCTTCAGCAGACATGTACAGTACATCGTCTTCACCGACTGTCGTAGCAGAAATGTAGTACTCTTGTTCTTGAGAGTGTGGAGTGAACGGCTCTACGACAAAATGCGTAAGTTGGCCGTGCTGACCTGAAAGAAGTGTTGTTGTAACAGCCATCTTCTCATCAATCCACTTAGCTGCTTCGGCTAAAGTAACATCGCCTGGTTTGTTTGTCTTGAACAGTACAAGATCATTTTTACCACGCTTACCGAATAACATATCCGGTTTAGCAACTAAGGCCTCTTGTTTTAACCACTCGAAACCATGCTCGTTAGCTTTCTCTAATAGTTCTTTCCCGCTAGTAACCAATACTGATTTAAAACCGTAATGGAAACCGCTGAAGTATTTATCCCAGTGCTTTGAGAAAATAGCTTTACCGTCGTATTCACGAATCGCTCTTTGAGCCATTGCAACTCCTTCAAAATATTTTGGTAGAAATTATAGCATTCATTAACTATGCCATCTCTTCAAACGATAGAGTGTGCTTTTCAATTATCTAAATGGGTATTTTTGTAACATTGTATGCCGCTACAATTTCTCCAATGTAACGTATAGTAACATCACTTTGGATATCAAGTGGCACTTCATAAAGAAGATTTGCTGAACATTCACCAATACCATAAAATTTTAAGCGGTTTTGCAGATTTTCACTTTCAGCAGTGACACAGTCTAGATTTTGGCTTTTCAGAGTTTCTGCCAACTCTTTGACGATATGTGTCTTATAGGCAAAATGTTTGTGCGGATCTTCGAGAAAGAGATAAAGACCTTTATTAAACAATAGCAAGAAAAAGTGCATGGCCAAAATCGTAAATCCGACAAATAACATCAACCGATACCGTCCTCTAAAAGCACGAAGTCTTACTCGGTAAGAGCTAAAAAATGTCTGCGCGGCAAGAGGAAGAAGCAACATTAAATAGGGAGCAAAATGTTCAATATGGATCTGTTGTCTGAATGAAAGTAATAGTGATAGAACAAACACAACCCCACCGATATAGAGTGTTATATCGTACTCTTTTGTAATCATCTTACGATAAAGCACGTAGATCAAAAAGAGAAAGACGACCGGTGAGAAGATGGCGGCATACAGACCAAGAGTATCTAAAAAATGCCCGCTAGGTCTGCCCATGGTGTCAAAGCCGTAAAAATAATACGCTGTAAAAAAGAGAAGAGATGTGAATGCCATATAGAATTTACTGTTTTTGTTAAAGGCATAGACAAAGAGTGCAAAATAAAGAAGTGCGCTTGCGGCATCAATAGCCAATACAAGGAGAAGGACCACCGGAATAAACGGAGAGTTTTTCTGATACAGATAGAGCAACAGAAAAAGAACAAAGATCATGATTCCGGCGCCATTGACCAAGAGTGCTGCGCTGATCACACCCGGTAGCAATATAAAGACGAATACCAGCCAAAGCCGGTCGCTGTTACGTTTGACATAGGGTTTAGAGACCTGATACAAAAGCAATACAGAGAGCAGGTGAAACACGATCATCGGCATGCGAAGAGCATAATCGTTATCCCCAAAGAGAGAAACAGAATAGTTTGTCAGATAATGAACAAATGAATTAGCATTATAAAAGACATCGGCCTCATGTGCCGTTATGGAAAGAGTGGAGACTTCATATAGAAGTACTAATGCATCAAATCCTAAAAGTAAAAAGAGGATGATGCGCTCTCTCATAGTTTTAAGAAGTTTCCTATCATCTCATGACCGAACTCGCTCATGATCGACTCCGGGTGGAACTGCACACCGTAAATAGGATGGTCTTTGACCTCAAACGCCATGATCTCATGGTCGTCTGTACTGTACGCCGTCGGGACGATGACATCCGGCAGGTTCTCCTGCTCGACGATCAGAGAATGGTAGCGTGTAGCCCGAAATGTTTCCGGCATCTTTTTGAATATCGGTGAATCACCTTTCGTCTCGACAATCGACGTCTTGCCGTGCATCATGCGTTTGGCACGGACGACTTTGGCACCAAAAGCCTGTGCAATACTCTGATGCCCAAGGCAGATACCGAAAATCGGCACCTCGTCTTTAAAACGTTTGATCACATCGAGTGTCACACCCGCATCGTCCGGTGTTGCCGGTCCGGGTGAGAGAATGATCTTGTCAGGCTTAAGTGCTGCGATCTCATCGACTGTCAATTCATCATTACGGATGACTTTGAGATCAGCCCCTAATTCTAAACAGTATTGGACAATGTTATAGGTAAAACTGTCATAATTATCGATCATTAAAACCATGTATACTTCTTCTAAATTATTTTTTGTATTATAGCAGAGCTTGATTTGAGTGGTGTTAAATCATCTCGATTGCACGCAGCCAAAGCTCATCGTCTTCAAACATCTCAAATGCCTCATCAAAACCACCGAGTTGATCAAACAGCTTCTTCTCTATCATCACGCTGGAACTTTCCACCCGTCCCCCAACCAATGCACTCTTGAGCGTATCACACGCGTCATCACTATACACGCTCACCTTTTCATCTCTGTTGCGCTGATGAAAATCAACATGTGTTTTCAACGTGCCTTTATCCCACTGCTCTGTAGCATCCAGAAAAGCGATCCACGTGTTGGCGGCCATCATTACACCGTTATTGCGTGCACTGAATCTGCCCATCTTCTTTTGGCGCAGCAGTGATACCTCATCGTAGACTTTCGCCACTTCGCTTGAGGCATCGCTCGAACCGTCATCGACGACGATGATCTCATCAGCTTTATACGTCTGTTCACGTACAGAGTCTATCGCTTTAGAGAGTGTCGCCACATCATTCTGCGCCGTAATGACCACTGAGATCTTCATGTTGACTGTTTACCAGACTTTGAGTTCGTTATAAAGGCTGTCACGCTCGACCGGAATGAACCCGGTATCTTTGATCTGGTCGATGAACTCATGCAGATCGACACCGTTTGCACTCTTGGCGCCCGCAGCCGAATTGATCGACTCTTTTTCGATCGTACCGTCAAGGTCATTTGCACCGAATTCCTGTGACAGAAGGGCAAGGTTGACCGTTGATGTCACCCAGTAGGCCTTAAGGTTCGGAACATTATCCAGCACCAGGCGGCTGATCGCCATGGTCTTGAGAATCTCATGCGCCGTCATAAACTCTTTGATATTCAGAAAGTTGTTTTCGCTTTGATAGACAAGCGGAATAAAACAGTTGAATCCACCCGTTCTGTCCTGAAGATCACGGATGCGCATCATATGGTCGATACGGTCTTTACGCTTTTCAACATGCCCGAAAAGCATCGTAACATTTGACTTTCGGCCCCGGCTGTGCCATTTTTCATGAATCTCAAGCCACTGCTGAGAGTTGACTTTACCTTTACAGATATAGTCACGTACCTCTTCATCAAAGATCTCGGCCCCTCCGCCCGGCAGGGAGTCAACACCGTTCTCGATCATTATGTCAATGATCTCATCATACGACTTGTTGTACTCTTCGGACAAAAAGTGGATCTCAGCTGCCGTCAGCGCTTTGATATGCAGCTGCGGGTATTTTGCCTTGATCTTGGAGAAGACGGTTGTATACCAATCCAGTCCTGTCTCCGGGTTATGGGCAGAAACGATGTGAACCTCTTTAATACCGCGTGATGCGATGTCATCCACTATCGCCATGATCTCTTCGTGTTTTAAGGTATAAGGCTTAGGATTTTTACGGCTGGCTGAGTACGCACAGAACTTACAGACGTCTTTACAGATATTGGTTGGATTGATATGGCGGTTAATATTGAAATAGGTCTTTTTGCCATGCATCTGTATTCGACGCTCGTTTGCCAATGCCCCCAACTCAAAAAGGTCCATCTCATAAAGGGCCAAGGCCTCATCAAAATCGATGCGCTCGCCTGCTTTAATCTTCTCAACTACATTCATTATTCATTATTTCCTAACCATACTGTCTAATTATTGACCGCATTATAGCAAAAGCTATTACGCGCATTGTGCTAAAATAAAAACTACATTAAAAAGATAAACTTTTAAGGACACTACCTCGTATGAACATTCAGATTGCTATTGAGGACCTTCTCGAAAAAAATGCCAAAGATTTTGAGATCTCCAAACTGTTTAAAAACCATATTGCCGAATACAAAGCTTCACTTCCCGAACTTTTTGAACAGTCTCAAGGTAAAGACTTTCTCGTTAAACACACCAAAGAGCTCGACAAGATCATCAGTCTGATGTATAAGACCGTTCTACGACGTATGTTCGGTAACTACCTCCCGATGCGTGGTTCTATTCCTATTGCTATCATCGCTCTCGGCAGCTACGGACGAGAGCAGCTCTGTGTACACAGCGACATCGACTTAATGATCGTCTATGCCAAGACGGATGGCTATAAGACAGATGCCATCATCGAAAAACTGCTCTACCTCGCCTGGGATGCAGGTCTAAAACTCGGCCACCGTGTACATGAGGTCGGCGACATTGAGAAAGCAGCGTCTGAGGACATCACCATCCGTACCGCTTTTATGGAAGCACGGATGATCATCGGTTCGCCTTTTACATGGCATGCGACGCAACAGGCCATAACCAATATCCGCTATACCCAGCCCAAAGAGTTCATTCTTGCCAAGATCGATGAAGCGCATCAACGCAGACGGAAATACCCGCATTCCATGCAGCCAAACATCAAAGAAAGTGTCGGTGGACTGCGTGACTCTCAGCTGCTCTTTTGGATCGCCGCAACGATCTACGGGGTTACCACCCAAAAAGAGCTTATCGGAACGGTCTTTACCGACGAGGAATATCGAGAGTACCGTATAGCACTGGAGTTCCTCTTTCGTGTCCGCTCTGCCTTGCACCTTGCCACGAACAAGCAGCAAGACCAGTTGACGATGGAGCATATGCCTCGTATCGCCAAGATGCTTGGATTCAAAGACGAACGCAAGATGGCCACCCGTCTTCTCGAAGCGATGTGGCGCATCGACAACTTCTCACAGATCTTTATCAAGAAGATCATTCGTCCCTACCTGTATGACGCCAAAGCGATCGGTGACTACCGAAAAGATCGTATCGGAAATGGGCTCTACCTCATTGACGATCGTGTCTACAGCACTTACAATATTGAAAACGACAAGATAGATGCTCTTTTAAACACCCTCTTCCAGCTCGAAGACAGACCATGGAAGTTCGATCCGAGTCTCTTAAAACGCTTTACCTATGCGACGATCACACATCCATTGAATAGTAAGGTCAAGACACTGTTGCGCAAGCTGTTCGAACGCCAATACAGCTACGCCTTTTTAAAACTTTTCCTGGATGCCGGTATTTTACATGAGCTTATCCCGGCCTTTAGAAAAGTCCTAAATCTTCCACAATTTGACGGTTACCATCACTACCCTGTAGACCGTCACTCTATTGAATGTATAAACGCCCTTGAGCACATCGATGAGCCCTTCATTTCAGACCTCTATAATAATTTGACCATTAAAGAGCGAAGTCTTGTAAAAATAGCGACCTTGCTGCATGATACAGGAAAAGGACGCCAGCAAGACCATAGTGAAGTCGGTGTTAAACTAATCGTTCCGTTTACCAAAAAGCTCGGCTTTTCGGTCACAGAACAAGCGCAGGCGGCTCTTTTGGTCAGACACCATATTCTCATGACGAATGTTGCCTATAGAGAGAATCTTAACAGCGAAAAGACACTTTACAAGTTCATGTCCAATATTCAGACAGAAAAAAATCTCAAAATGCTTTATGTATTGACCTATGCTGATGTCACCGGTGTCGGACCGGGTACCTGGACCACATTCGCTGCAAACCTCCTGCGCGAGTTGTATGATGAAGCCATGGAAATATCACAGCAGAATGCACGGATCAGTGACGCCTCCAAACGATTAAGTATTGAAAAAAGGATCAAAAACCGCGAAAGCTTTAAACTGCTTCCACGGACCATGCAAAAAAAGGTTCTATCCATCGAATCCAATCTCTTCTTCTTCAAACATACCCCTGAAGAGATCATACACATCGCCAATGAAGCTCGGAGCGTCAAAGCCTTTCGGTACACACTCAATACTGAAAGCGGCGGTTTGAGTATACAGATCGTTCGACGCGTACCCCTGAACCTGACCTATCTTCTTGGTAAATTTGCCTACCTCGATGTCGCATCGATGGAAGTCTTTACCCTCTTTGACGATCTTAAATTCTTTAAGATCGATTTTTTGCATCTGCCACAGTTTGATTCGCTGGAGCATGTTGAAGAGATCGTGGAAAACGCTTTTGACATGGAACAAAAGATTGTCCTCGAACAGCCCCGTATCAAACCTGAGGAGATCACCTTTGACTGTGAGCACTCCAAAAGTTACGCACAGATGAACATCAGCACAACCAATCAGCGCGGTCTTCTTGCCTATATCATGCAGGCCTTCGACGAGCTCAATATTAACATCGCATCAGCCAAGATCCACAGTACCAAAAATCGGGTGCGCGACCACTTCTTAATTGAGAAAGAAAACAAAATGTGCGATAATGCGCCTCAATTAATCAAAATACTCACCAAAGGCAACAATTAATGTGCGGAATCGTCGGATTTGTAGGAACAAACAAAGTCAAAGAGGTCCTTCTTGACGGACTTAAAGAACTTGAATACCGCGGTTATGATTCTGCCGGTATTGCCGTTTTACAAGATGAGACTTTTTCCTCTTATAAGGCCGTCGGAAAACTTGACAACCTTGTTCAAAAAGTTGCTGATTTTGACCCGAAAGGCTTTGCCATCGGTATCGGTCATACCCGCTGGGCAACACACGGTAAACCGACTGAGCTCAATGCCCACCCGCATCTTGGCCAGTCCTCATACGTTGTGCATAATGGCATCATCGAAAACTATCAGGAGATCAAAAACGCTCTGATCGCTGAGGGTGTCCGCTTTTTAAGTCAGACCGATACCGAAGTCATCGTTCACCTCTTTGAGAAATATCTTGCGACGGCATCGACACCTTTTGACGCCTTCAAACAAACACTGACGGAATTAGAAGGCGCTTATGCCATTTTGTTGGCAACCAAATCCATGCCGGACACGATCTTTTTTGCCAAGAACGGTTCCCCGATGATCCTTGGACTCAATGAAGAGAATGAAAAAGTCTTTGCCTCGTCTGACGCACCGCTTATCGGTCACGCTAAAGATGTCATCTATTTTAACGACGGTGAATACGGTTATGTCTCACCCTCTGAGTTGGCACTGTTTGACAGAAACGGCAAGAGTGTCAAGCCGGTACTTTCCAGCCTGCCGACATCAAAACTCTCCGCACAGAAAGAGGGCTTCCGTTTTTTTATGGAAAAAGAGATCTATGAGCAGAGTGATGTCATCAGTGATGCCCTCTTGGGACGTATTCACGACAACAGTATCCATTTTGACGAGCTTGAGCCCGCACTTTTTGACGGCATCAACGAGATCAAGCTTTGCGCCTGCGGAACCTCATACCATGCGGCCCTTGCCTCTTCATATCTGTTTGAACGCTACGCCAAAGTGCGTTCGTCCGTAGAAATCGCAAGCGAACTGCGTTATAAAGATCCGCTCTTGATGAAAGACACGCTTTTTGTCGTTATCAGCCAAAGCGGTGAGACGGCCGACACGCTTGAGACCCTGAAAATGGCAAAAGAGGCCGGACTTAAAACTCTCGTCATCTGTAATGTCGACAACTCATCAATGGTCCGTCTTGCCGATGCATCGATCTTGACACGTGCCGGCATTGAAAAGGGGGTTGCCTCGACAAAGGCCTTTGCAACGCAGATGACTGTTTTATGGATGCTCGCATTGTATGTAGCGCAGACACGTGCCACCCTGACAACAGAAGAGATCCAGGAACAGATAAAAGCACTCCGTGAAGTCCCTAACAGTGTCAAAGTCAGCGACAACCTGCATGAGAAGATACGCCGTCTCTCCAAACGCTACCTGCACGGTCACGGTTTTTTCTTTATAGGCCGTGATGTCTTCTTTCCACTGGCACTCGAAGGCGCTCTCAAACTCAAAGAGATCACCTACCTTCACGCCGAGGGGTATCCGTCAGGCGAGATGAAGCACGGTCCTATCGCCATGGCGGACCCGGAACTCTTCACGATCGCTTTGATGCCGCAGCGTATGCTTTACGATAAGACAAAAAGCAATGTCGAAGAGCTGAGCGCACGCGACAGCACTATCTGTGCCATCAGTCCTGTTGAATTTGACAAGGCTGACGACTTCATACAGACCGGTACACACGGGCACTACATGCTGGAGTTCTTTGAGATGATGGTCGTACTTCAGCTGCTCTCTATGGAGATCTCTGTGCGTTTGGGCAACGATGTGGACATGCCGAGAAACCTTGCCAAAAGTGTTACGGTTGAGTAGAGAAGAAGAGATAAAAGAAGAGAAGACCTCAGAAGAGAAAGATTCTGAGGAAAAAAAGGTAGAGACCACGCCGACAGAGCGTGACCATTATGTATATGAATCGATCATTGCAGAGATTGGCTATTAGCCAATAGCTAAGAGAAAAAAATACTGCTAGAAGAAACTTTGGTGCGCCAGCATCGTTTGAACGCCCGGCCGCCGGGTACCCAGACAAATAAATACATCCCCATCTTCAGATAGTTTCCGACAGCTTCCTGACTTCGATAAGCAGCAGGTCAGGTTTGTGCCGGCTCAGCCGGCCAGGAAGCGAAACTTCTTACTCAAATATAAACGTAAACCTCTTTTCCTGAAGCCAATCGATGCCGTCGCTCGAGGACCAGACATCGTTTTTTAAACCCGCCACATCCTGACCGCCAATCACACAGAGCTTGTTGTTGAAGATCAGCGTTTGATGATAATTACGCGCTGAAAAGGGAGCATTCGGAGTCTCCTCTGTCCAGGTCACCCCGTCGCTCGATGACCAGACATCGTTTTTAGAAACCCTCGTCGCGTCATAACCGCCTATCACCCAGAGCTTGCTGTTGAAGCTTAGGGCTTGATGTCCATAACGCCCGGTAAAGGGAGCAGCCGCAACCTCCTCTGTCCAGGTCACCCCGTCGCTCGAGGACCAGAGATCGTTTTTAGCACTTCCGTCATAACCGCCTATCACCCAGAGCTTGTTGTTGAAGCTCACGGCTTGATGAGATTCACGTGCTGGAAATATATTAATCGTAATCTCCTGCGTCCAGTTCACCCCGTCACTCGAGGACCAGACATCATTTTTAGCACCCGTCGCGTCATGACCGCCAATCACCCAGAGCTTGTTGTTGAAGCTTAGGGCTTGATGAAAATAGCGGGCTGTAAAGGCGGCATGTGCAACCTCCAGCGTCCAGTTCACCCCGTCGTTCGAGGACCAGACATCGTTCAGAGCAGCACCCGCCGCGTCATAACCGCCTATCACCCAGAGTTTGCTGTTGAAGATCAGGGCTTGATGTCCATAACGTGCTGAAAAGGGAGCAGCCGCAACCTCCTCTGTCCAGGTCACCCCGTCGCTCGAGGACCAGAGATCGTTTTTAGCACTTCCGTC
>JBFEJN010000057.1:0-14048 GCA_041553195.1 Sulfurimonadaceae bacterium | reverse complement strand
CCCTCTCAGCAAGGCGGCTTTGGACCTTAACGGTACGGTCGGCAAAAAAAACCTGTATGCCAGTTTCCTGCTTCATGCAGATGACTATGCACTCAAAACGGACAAGCTCCGTTTCAATTTCGACTCAAAAGCACTGACGCTCGATTACAGACTCAACTCCCAAGGGCAAAAACCGCTTAACCTTGCAGGAGACAACACGCTGTTCGGCGATATCAGCTACGTTCAGAGCGTGTTAGAGGCAACAATCGACTCCAAGGCCCTGAACAACCCTGTTTCACTTAGTTTCAAAGAGAACAGGATTCATCTGATATCAACTAATATGCCATTGGAACCGCTGCAGACAATGGTCAATCAAGAGCTTATAGCACAGGGAAATGCAAGCCTGGAGGTGGATGCCGACGTAAGCAGCAGCCCGGTACGTTGGCAAGCGTACGCTGAAAGTAAGAACCTCAAACTGCCATTAAAATACCGTAAAGAGCTCGGCCTGGAAAATGACCTGAGTGTCACAGTCAAAGCCAAAGGCGAACAAAATGGCGACATTGTTGTACACCCTACTCTCTGGAGCAATATCGGTGTTGTCAACGACACCGCTCTACGCTACAAGCCTGCATTGCAGCTGCTGTTTTTCAACCTCAATGCCAAAAAAGTACAGACTGCCTACTTTAACGCATCCCTGCTCAACGTCAAAGGTTCCCTCAACCTCCAAGCGAAACGTTTAAATAAAACCACCCTGAGCACACCCAATGAAAATGTGGTTATTAACAGCCTTTTGTACACGGATGACACGATAAAAAGTCATCTACGCTTTACCCTCTCACGTCTCGACCGTTATGCACGCCTTAATCCCGATTATAACCTCACCGGCAGTGCTGATATACACTACTCTCCTGAGAAAACGACGGTTAAGCTGGACTCTAAAGAGTTCGGCCCGCTCGCACTCGAACAAAAGAACAAGGTGTTCAAGGTCACTGCCAGGGCACTGCCTATCGAACAGGTCATGACCTTGACCGATCAGCCTGTCATCATGAGGGGGAACCTCGACCTGGGTCTGCGATACTCCTCCTCTTCGATCTCGGCACACGCCACTTCGGAAAAGATCAGCGGTTATGGCGACTTCAACAGCTCCATACGTCCCTTCCCCTTGAATTTCACCACATCGTTAAAACATAAAAAAGACCGATTTCGCGGTCAGGCAACTGTTAAAACCGGTAATGAATCCTTTACGGTCTCCAAGGTCAATCTCGACCTCTCAACAAAAGCGTTAACAAGCCGCTTCGTCCTGGCTATCGACGCCCTTGAAAAAAACACATTTATCCTCCCCAAAGCGCTAAAAGGACCTCTGAGCGTCAGTGGCAGCTTTAAACAAAACGATATTCAGTACCTGACACTGAACCTTGTGGGGTTTCAACTTCCTGCAGAGTGGCATAAAAAGCTGGACAAAAATGCCACCTCACATCTGGATACCAATGCCTCTTTAACCGCCTACAACGACAAAGGGTCCATTCACTTCGACACCTCAATTACAAACCGTCTTTTGCATCTTAGACTCGACCAAAGTAATTACAACCTCAAAACAGGTGCATTTCATCTCAATGCTGCTCTTCAAACAGACCTGTGGCTTAAAGACACCAACCTGACGACAGCCGGTACATACAAGGATGCGCAACTCACCCTGCCTGCAGCAGACCTAGACACGGCACACATGCACGCGGCCATGCACACGCTTACATATGGTCTGCAGGACCATAATCTTACCAGCGGTTATAAACTCAGACTCAAAGAGTATCCGGGTGCCCCTTACCGGGGAACGGCAGAAATAGAGGGTCGCATCAAGACCAAACCGAAACTCTATGCCACCATGGACAGCACAACCCTCGGCGGTCTTCTGGAAGGCTCGATTACCGATAAAAAACTGCATATCAGAGCAGAAGACCTTTCCGTTGTTAAACTCATCGCCTTCAGCGGCAAAGAGCTGCCCATAACATCAGGCCGTCTCAATGCCAGGATCGACGTCCATGCTCCTGACCTGTTTGATGCCAACCGATCGACACTGGCAGGATACAGCGACATCAAGATCGATGACCTGCTATTCAAAGGGATTGCATTGGACTCTTCACTGAAGACCTTGCGCGAATCACAAGATTTGAATCTCTTTCAAGGAAGCCTCTTTGAACTACCGATCGTACGCTCTATTAAAAATCTGCCCAAAGAGCTGACAACCAAAAAAGTGGACCATACCCATTTTAGAGAAATGCGTTTTCTAACTGACATCAACAATTCCATGCTGCATTGTCAAGATTGCGCCATCTCCACAGATGAAAATCTTATTGCTATTCAGGGTGGCGTAAATCTTGCTTCACGTACCTTTGATGCCTTTTATGTCGGGCTGCTTTTCCCCAACAACTGTGCTTACTTTATTCAGCAAGTCGAAGGAAAGTTGCAAAAACCGAAAGTGCAATTGGCAGCGGCAGGATTTCATGTCATCGGCGGTGCTACAAAATCATTGATAGGTAATGTAGGCAGTGCCCTTGATCTTGGTGCAGACATTGTAAAAGGGACAGGCGCTATTGTGGGTGATGCGGCAAGTTATGTACCCGTTGTCGGTGAAAAGACGGACAAGGCATTGACACGTGTTACGGAAGCACCTAAAAAGTTGTCCAGCTCCGCAACAGAATGTACCCCTTTTTATTACGGTTCAGTAAAACACCCAAAAACGCTGAACATCAAATAGACCTGAGTGTCCCGAAAATAGAACATACAGACAAATTAAAGCGTAGAGAAAGCGACGCTTAAAGACCCTTACCTTTGATATGACCGCCCTCTTTACCCACTAAGTTGTCCATTATCAGCAGTTTCGGCTGCCAACTGCTCTTAATACAGTGATCACGACGGTCAGTTGTCGTGTGCAGTGCATACTTGACGACCGTATTGTTGTGCTCAAGACTCTCCTGTATAGCGGTTACGCCCTTGTCGTCAAATCCATATATGAGTTTCAAGGACTTTTTGGATGCGGTCAATGCCAGAAGGTTTATCACCGACCTTTCTTTGTCTCTCAATGTCACCCGATAAAGGGTAAGGTTGCCGTAACCTTTGCCTTCCTCTACACTATATGCATCAAAAATAAGATCGATTGAACGCTTATACGCATAGTTAAACCGATAATAAGGCGCTGTTCTGATATCTTCATAAACGATACAGTTTATATCGTCAACACCAATAATATTTTGATCGATATAGATTGGACTCATAGTGATTGTTGTCCTCTCTAGGACTGGCGTTTTCACTTCGATAGAAGTATCATTATTAGAGATTACAAGTTCGCTATCCTCTCGAATTTTTATGGACGAATTCGAACAACCAGAGACGATAATAAGCGCTAGAAAAGTAAAAAAATAGATGAACACCTGCATATGATCCTCCTCAAAAATATGAACGTCTGTTATTTTAACACATCCCTGTTTCCACACACTGTTCATCACAATTTTACTGCTGTTTTTCTTGTGGAAAACATGCATTAATATAGATTCACAACCACCTTAAAAACCCTATTTTTAGGGACTTGATTATATGAACACTTGTTCATGTGATATGGTAAAAAATACTCCATATATGAACAACTGTTCATATCGTTTTAAGCATAAGTTAACAACTGTTCATATATAGTTATACGACATATTAACAACTGTTCACCTGAGGGAAAAATGCAAGAAAGCAGTAACGGCAAAAGCACGAAAGAACTGATCTTAAAAGCCAGTATGGAACTCTTCTCGGAGTATGGTTATAAGGCCGCATCGGTACGTAAGATCGCAGCCAAGGTCGGCATACGTGAGAGTGCGCTCTATAACCATTTTACGAATAAAGAAGAGATCTTTACAGCCGTTGCGGCCACCCTCTTTTCCACGCCGACATCGCCTTCGCAGAGTGAGAAAAGCATCGCCGAACGCGCCAAAGACGGCAAGAAGTTTCTCTTCTCCTTTATTGTCGGATATAAGCTGATGACCTTCGACGCCAAGAACGAACGTCTCTTCCGTATTTTGATGATCGAACTGCTCCAGAACAAGAGCATCAGGGAGAGTTTTAAGAGTGATTTTCATGCCAACAACATCAAAATGCTCTCGGAGGCCTTCTTTGTGATGATGCAAGAAGACCTCATTCGCTCCGGAGACCCTAAATTGATGGCTGCGGAGTTCCTGAGCCCTCTTTTCTACCTGAGGCTGCAAGTTACCCTTCTGAAGATAGATAATGAGCCTACAACGTCTCTATCGACCCAATTTGAGAAGCATTTGGACTTCTTTTGGGAAAGTGTCGCCATTTAAAAGTGGATAATTGGCGTAAAATAAGTTTTTATTATTTAATATCAACACTGATTTCCTCTCTATAACCCACTATCAAATGCCAGACCAGGTCGATCCGGTACGCATGATTTCTTGTTACAAATGCATGCCGGTGATGACAACAAAGAGATAAATGTGCTTTTTGGAGCATGGAAAGGATGGGTGACAGTCGTCTACATCTTCTCAAAGAGATCCAAACAGCCAATCTCCTGGACCTCTCTAACAAGTACCCTCTTACGCTTTTAAAATAGATATTTGTGCCTGAATTGTCTTAATATTATGAAGTATGATACCTGTGTATGGACACTCTAATAATTTGTGTCTTGTGCTATTTATTGTGTGTTTAAGCTTTTTTAATTACTTCAAATCACTAGTATGTCACTTTTTTTCTCTGCTCGTGCAGAGAAAAAACCTAACGAAAAAAAGAGAGCACGATGGCGGTCACAGTCACAATCCAAAGTATCCTATAGATGGAGTTACGAAATGCCTCCGTAGGTTCTGGCTGTACCAACACGCAGTTCTATGTCGACTCTGCTCCAACTTTCTTGACGTTCTTTATGCTGATACGACACCGTCACTAAATACAACCCAACAATCCAAACAGGGATCAAAGCACAAGCTTTGACGTTAAATAGATGCGTTACCGCTTGGCTCTTTTCGTGGCATCTACAGCGTTGACTGCAAGGAGAGAAGGATCGTTAAGAAAACGGCATTGTCTAGCATCGTGAGTTTTGTCATTTTTAGCGAAAGAACGACTGAAAGGAAAGCAGTCGGTAGCCACCGACCGCGAAGCCGCCACGAGAGCTTTTTTGCTTACTTTTTTTGCGGCGTAAAAAAGTATGAGCAAATGAGAAAGTGTTGAAATACTCAGAAAAATAGACAAGTTTAGACCAAGAATAGAACGTAAATACCATTTTTAAATGGGCTTATTTCAGGGTTTCACTAATTAATATGAATAGATTTTGTGAGAATATAATGCAGAATTTCGATAGAGTATTTATTTATGAAGTTATAAATTTATTTGTAGAGATGTTATGAAGAAAATAAACAGCCTATAAATAGTTGTTTAATAAGTAGGTACACCAATAAGCCGGGTTTTGTTAATGTGGCAATTAATCTACTCTGTATATTACTATACAGCTCTAGCGAAACAATAGCAATGTAAGACGCTAACCATCTGTTTCTTGCTGCCAGGTTGGGTTTACAAAGCTTCCAAGATTGCTCAAGGAACTGGTGGGCTCTTACCCCGCCGTTTCACCCTTACCACCTATTTGAACGAGAGAAGAGTAAAAGTCCCTACTCTCTACGCTAGCCGCGGTGGCACTAAAGCTACGCCTTTGGGCGAGAGAATGTCAGCAACATTCATTCTTCAGTCTCACTGCGACTAGTTTCCATGCATTTCAATTCAAAATTAAAATTCATCATTCAAAATTACAAGGTGGCGGTTTATTTTCTGTTGCACTTTCCCTCGACTTGCGCCGGCCATCCGTTAGATGGAACCTTGTCTTACAGCAGCCCGGACTTTCCTCTTAATCCAAAGACCAAGCAACCACGTGATGTACCTGCGTAATAATAACCAAAAAAAGTGAAAACAGTATGCAAAAATACCGCAGTCATATAGATCTACCGCTAAGAGCTTTAACAGGTTACCTTCTGAGAGACGACGTAATATTAGTCAAAAAAAGTACTTTTTGTAGAGTGCACTATATTTGGCCTGTAGGGACTTTTAAAGGTATTTAGTACGATTGCAAGGGGAAAAGGCGTACAGGGGAAACAAAAAAAATATTAATTGATATTAATAAATAGGTCAAAAAAAAGCGGCCGAAACCGCTCAAATATTCTGTGGAGAACGGATAATTACTTACCCATTGCCTCTAGCGCATATTTTTTACCTAGTTTGTATGCCAATTTATTAGCATCGTGAACTTTTGAAGGTACCTTCGAAAGCATTACTTCGATTAGAGATTCTTCTGGAAGAACTTCTGTAATCGTATTTGTAATACTCATTGCAACGACAGATTGAGTAATAACGTTACCAACCTCTTCTTTTGCAATTGTAATAATTGGAATCTCAATGATGTTCCAAGTTTTACGGTCTTCTTCTGTTGGGTGAACAAGGTTCGGGTCAACAACGATTGTACCGCCTGGTTTCACACCTGTCTTAAATTGGTTATACGAAACGTTTGCAACTGAAAGCATGAAATCGATCTCGCCTTCATTTGCATACGGGTAACGGATCTCATTGTCATCAAGAGTAATGTCAACAACCGTTGCACCACCACGTACTTGAGACGTATAAGTAGCAGTCTTAAGACCGAAACCACCATTTTTGATCTTACAAGCAGCCATGATCTCGCCTGCTAGAAGAACCCCTTGACCACCAACACCGGTAAAACGTAAAGAATTTCTCATATTAGGCCCTTATATTTTTTTCGCAAAGTCATCTTGAGTGATCTTAGGAGCACCGTCTCTGTGTGAAGCAATGATTTTCGCGTACATTTCAGTGTACTCTTCCTGCTCAACCTGGCGAAGAACACCTGTTGGGAAAATATTTAATTGCTCTTCCGGTGTCAATGCTTCCCATTTTTTAAGTGGTAAAGTAATGTCATCGATCCATTTAAGGTTATCCATCGCAGATACCATTTTATTCTTACGTCCCAAGTTAATGTGACAGTTAGAAAGGATATCCATGAACGAGAAACCTTTGTGCTCAAAACCTTTTACAAGGATTTTCTCAAGTTTCTTAGGGTCAAGCATAGACTCACGTGCAACAAAAGAAGCACCTGCACCGATCGCAAGAGCACAAGCGTCGAAAGTCGGGTCAATGTTACCAGCTTTCTGAGAAACCGTCCACATACCCTGAGGTGTAGTTGGAGAAGTCTGAGAGTTAGTAAGACCGTAAATAAAGTTATTGATAAGAATAAAGTTCATATCAATGTTACGACGACAACCGTGAATCGTGTGGTTACCACCGATTGCAAGACCATCACCGTCACCGGCAACAACGATTACTTTTGCATTAGGGTTAGCAAGTTTAACACCTGTAGCATAAGCAACTGTACGACCGTGAGTCGTGTGAATTGTGTTACAGTCGATGTATGAAGAGAAACGACCTGAACAACCAATACCTGAGATAACACAGACTTCATCCATGTCCCAACCCATTTTTTTGATTGCACGGATTGTAGCCTTAAGGATAACACCGTCACCACATCCCCAACACCATAGTGTTGGCATTTTTTCTACACGTAAATAAGCATCATAATTAAAAGCCATTACATCATCTCCTTAACTTTTGCTACCATTTCAGCCGGTGCGATCGGACGACCGTTAGCTTTTAGCAGTTTTGTAAAATCGTTACGTTTAATAATTCTCTCGATCTCTCTAGAGTACTGACCCATGTTAAGTTCAGTAACAAGGATCTTGTCTTTAAAACGCTCACCAATCTCTTCCAGTCTGTTGATTGGAGAAGGCCAGATCATAATTGGACGGAATAGACCCGCTTTGATACCTTCAGCACGAAGTTTTTTAACCGCTTCGTAAGCACCAAGTGCGATTGAACCGTATGCAATAATACAAATTTCTGCATCGTCCAAGTCAACTTCTTCGTAGTCAGGAAGGTCATCAAGACCATTGTTTTCCAGGTGAACAGTGTTGATCTTACCTGTCAAACGCTCAATATTGAACTCACACTGGTATGCATCTTCCGTCGGGAAACCGGTTGGACCATGGTGAAGACCCGTTACGTGGTATTTGTACCCTTTGAACATTGGGTTAAGTACCGC
This sequence comes from Sulfurimonadaceae bacterium, assembly GCA_041553195.1. GTDB lineage: Bacteria > Campylobacterota > Campylobacteria > Campylobacterales > Sulfurimonadaceae > Sulfonitrofixus. The sequence goes on along the minus strand of JBFEJN010000057.1, from coordinate 5,929 downwards.
TGGCTCATTCATCTTAGCTTCGTATGGAAGATAATCTTTTGGATCACAGTAATTCGTAGCACGATTTACAGTGTTTGCTTGAATCTCTTCAAGATCCGGAAGATCTGCTTTACCATGCATGTGACCGATCGTCTCATCCAAAAGCATAAATACAGGAGTCATGTACTTTTCAGCAAGGTTAAATGCACGTACAGTCTCTGTATAACATTCAGTCAATGAACCTGCACACAGTGTAATCGAAGCGTAATCACCATGTGTTGGGTATTGTGCTTGACCGATATCTGCCTGAGATACACGTGTTGGTAGACCAGTCGATGGACCACCACGCATAACATTGATAATAACCAATGGAATCTCTGCAATGAAACCAAGACCGATCTGCTCAGCCTTTAGTGAGATACCAGGACCTGACGTTGCAGTGAAAGACTTTACACCAGTCATCGATGCACCCAATGCAGCTGAAATACCTGCGATTTCATCTTCCATTTGGATACATGTACCGCCAACTGCCGGAAGCAAGTCAGATGCTTCGTGCATTACTTCTGAAGATGGTGTAATTGGATACCCACCGAAGAACATTGCACCGGCTTCTACTGCTGCTTTAGCTGCAAGTTCATTACCTGTTGAAATTACTTCTCTCATATTTGTTCCTCCTTAATTATCTAGTGACATATAGTTGTTTGCCACAATCGCTTCTTGACGTGCTTTTGCTTCGTCAGTAAGTTTTGCGAAGCTAAAACCAGCTGCTTTGTACTCTTTATTGTCTGCAACGTAAATAGCAAAGTCAGGACAAGTGAGTTCACACTCATTACAGCCAATACACGCTTCAGGATGATCGATAGAGATCATAGCACCCAGTGTTGACGTAGAGTCATAACGCATTCCAAGTACACCTGTTGGACATACTGATACACAGATATCACAAGCTTTACAATTGTTTGTGTTAATCCAAACAGGTTGATTACCCGGATTTTCAGTTTTGAAAGTTCCCATTTATTCTCCTCTTTAAAAGTACGAATTATTTCGTAATATTGTTTACCGAAAATTTTCGACAGAGCAAAGAGATTAATCTCTTTGCTTAAAAACCAGCTGAAAAATTCAAGCTAGTCGTCTTATCAAATAAAGGATAACCAAGTTTCCTTAAAATCGTTTTGAAGTGTGCTGCTTGCGCTTCGACAATGACATTTTTGTTACTGTTCGAGGCTCACACTCAAGGTCCACAGAAACATCTGTAAAAACCTTTTTCATCTCACCTTTTAATCTCCTTTGCAGCGCAAAAGCCGCATCGGAACTTGGACACCTTTACTCTTTCTAATATTACTTAGAAAGAACTTCCGCCACTGCTTTACCGATCTCAGCCGGAGAAACAACAACTTTAACACCTGCTGCTTCAAGAGCTGCCATCTTTTCAGCTGCTGTTCCTGCACCGCCAGAGATAATAGCACCAGCGTGACCCATACGTTTACCGGCCGGTGCTGTTTGACCGGCGATAAAAGCAACAACAGGTTTAGTGATGTTCTCTTTAATGTAGGCTGCTGCCTGGATCTCAAGGTCTCCACCGATCTCACCGATCATGACGATCGCTTCAGTCTCAGGGTCCGCTTCGAACATTGGAAGTAGCTGCTTATACGAAAGACCGATAATCGGGTCTCCACCGATACCGACTGCTGTCGTAATTCCGAAGCCTTGTTTAACGACTTGGTTTGCACCTTCATACGTCAATGTACCTGACTTAGAGATAAGACCAACATTTCCTTTTTTAAAGATCATACCCGGCATAATACCGATCTTACACTCTTCAGCCGTGATAATACCAGGACAGTTTGGCCCGATAGTCATCATACCGTGTTTAACAGCATAGGCTTTCGCCGCTTGCATATCACGAACCGGTGCACCTTCAGTAATGATGACCGCTAGTTCAATGCCTGCGTCAGCTGCTTCCATAACTGCGTCTGCAACAAATGCAGGTGGTACGAAAACCATTGATACCGTTGCACCCGTAGTGTCAACTGCATCTTTTACTGTGTTAAATACTGGCTTGCCCAAGTGTGTTTCACCACCCTTGTTCGGCGTAACACCACCAACGATGTTGGTGCCATAAGCGATACACTGTTCAGCGTGGAAAGAACCCTCTTTACCCGTGAAACCTTGAACGATAACTTTTGAATCTTTATTTACTAAAATCGACATTAATTACTCTCCTTTCGCTGCTGCAACTGCTTTTGCTGCACCATCTGCCAAGTCGTCTGCTGCAATAACATTGGCAATGTTTGCATTTTTAAGGATCTCAGCTGCCTCTGGTGCGTTTGTACCATCAAGACGTACAATAACCGGTACATGAACATCAACAAGTTTTGTCGCTTCAAGAATACCATTAGCAATACGGTCACAGCGAACGATACCACCGAAAATATTTACAAAGATCGCTTTGACATTCGGGTTTTTAAGAATGATCTCAAAACCTTTTGCAACGGTCTCAGCATTCGCTGAACCACCTACGTCAAGGAAGTTGGCCGGTGTACCGCCCATGTAATTAATCGTATCCATCGTACCCATTGCAAGACCGGCACCGTTAACCATACAACCGATCTCACCATCAAGAGAGATGTATGAAAGACCGTATTGAGACGCTTCGCGCTCGTCCGGGTCTTCTTCAGAGATGTCACGCATATCTTCGATGTCCGGATGACGTCCAAGAGCAGAGTCATCAAAGCCCATCTTACCGTCTAATGCCAGGAAATCGCCCGAACCAGTCTTGATCAAAGGATTGATCTCGATCATTTCGGCATCGTTTTCCATGTATACTTTGTAAAGTGCGGCAGCAAATTTAATAAATTTACCCTGCTCTGCTTTAGGTAATCCAAGGCCAAATGCCAACTCACGGCCGTGGAATCCCTGGAAACCGATCGCCGGGTCAACAGCAACTTTAATGATCTTCTCCGGTGTGTCGTGTGCAACATCTTCAATTGCCATACCACCTTCGGTTGAGGCCATAATAACAGGCATCTCTTTAGCACGATCAAGAACAACACCAAGATAAAGTTCATCAACAATATCGGCACCCTCTTCTATATATACTTTTTGAACCAATTTACCTTCAGGACCTGTTTGGTGTGTGACAAGTGTCATACCTAGGATCTCAGAAGCAAGCTGTTTCACTTCTTCAAGAGACTTGGCAAGCTTAACACCACCACCAAGACCGCGTCCACCTGCATGGATCTGAGCTTTAACAACCCAAACATTACCGCCAAGTTCTTGTGCATTTGTCAATGCTTGAGCTGGTGTATTAGCAATAATACCTCTTGGTGTTGGTACACCATACTTAGCAAAAATTTGTTTTGCCTGATATTCGTGAATATTCATTTACTCTCCTTAATTTAAGATGGATGTCTACGCTTTAGGCGCGATCATCTCTTCTGGTTTTACATATTTGTCAAACTCTTCAGCTGTTAAAAGGCCAAGTTCAATAGCTGTAGCCTTCAACGTTGAATTGTTTTTATGCGCCGTTTTTGCAATTTTAGCCGCATTGTCATAACCCACATATGGGTTAAGTGCTGTTACTAGCATCAATGAATCATGTAAAAAATGATCGATTTTGTCGACAACAGGCTCAATACCGACAGCACAATGGTCGTTAAACGATGTAATTGAATCTGCCAAAAGACGTACCGACTGTAAATAATTCAGTGCAATAACAGGCTTAAAGACATTAAGCTCGAAATTTCCTTGAGAAGCGCCCATTGAAATAGCAACATCATTACCAAACACCTGGCATGTCACCATCGTGACTGCTTCGGCCTGAGTAGGATTGACCTTACCCGGCATAATCGATGAACCCGGCTCATTTTCTGGAATCGTGATCTCACCAAGACCACAACGTGGACCGGATGCCAGCCAGCGCACATCATTGGCGATCTTCATCATGTCAGCCGCAAGTGCCTTAAGAGCACCATGAGAATAGACAAGTGCATCATGTGAAGTCAGTGAATGGAACTTGTTCGGAGCCGTTACAAAATTATGACCGGTCAGTTCTGTCAACTTGGCCGCAACTCTTTCCCCTAGTTCAGGGTGAGCATTAAGACCTGTACCGACAGCTGTTCCGCCTAGTGCCAATTCACGTACCGGTGCCAGTGACTCAACTGCCATCTTCTCACACTTGTTAAGCATCTCAACCCAACCTGAGATCTCTTGTCCTAACGTAATCGGTGTCGCATCTTGCAAGTGCGTTCTTCCGATCTTGACAACAGATTCAAACTTGGCAGACTTGTCCGCAAGCGTTGCTTTTAATTTGGCAATCGCAGGTAGAAGACGCGTTTCGACAGCGATTACTGCCGCAACATGAAGGGCCGTTGGATACGTATCGTTAGAAGATTGTGACTTATTGACATCATCATTTGGGTGAACGAGTTTCTCTTTGCGGAAGTCCCCACCAAGGATCTCGGTAGCACGGTTTGCCAGAACTTCATTATTGTTCATATTAGACTGTGTCCCGGAGCCCGTCTGCCATACAACCAGTGGGTAGTTCCCGTCAAGTCTGCCGGCTAGCATATCGTCTGCAGCCTGCGCAATAGCATTTGCTTTGTCCGCATCAAGTTTACCCAGGTCATTATTGACAAGTGCAACTGCTTTTTTAAGATATGAAAATGCACGTGTGATCTCATACGGCATTGTCTCTTCACCAATAGCAAAGTTTTGAATAGAACGCTGTGTCTGCGCTGCCCAATAGGCATCAACAGGTACTTCGATCTCTCCCATAGTGTCTTTTTCTATACGTGTAGCCATCTTACTTCCCTTCAAAAAATTTATTGTTATTAAGCGTGTCGATCAGTGATTGAACTGAGGCACAAGAACCGGCGAACATCTCTTGTTCGCCTTCGTCAAGCGTCACTTCTATGATCTTTTCAGCACCATTGGCACCAAGCATGACCGGAACACCACAGACAACGTCTGAATAACCGTATTCACCTTCCAAAAGAACGGCACACGGATGGATCTGCTTTGTATCTTTCAAAATTGCATCAACCATGATCGCTGTCGATTTTGCAGGTGCATAATAGGCTGAACCTGTTTTAAGGTGACCGACGATTTCCGCACCACCGTGACGTGTACGTGTTACGATCTCTTCGATCTCAGCTTGAGAAAGAACATCTGTAAGCGGTACTCCGGCAACTGTGGAATAACGTGCCAACGGCACCATGTCATCACCGTGACCGCCCATGACCGATGCACGAATCTGACCGCCGCCGTAACCCAGTTTTTCCTGGATAAATGATGCCATACGCGATGAATCCAAAATACCAGCCATACCAATAACACGACTACGCTCAAAACCGCTCTCTTTCAGTGCAACATACGTCATGGCATCCAACGGATTGGAGACCATGATAATAATCGCATCCGGAGAGTATTTTGCAATACCTTCAATGACCTCTTTGGTAATATTGGCGTTGATCATCAACAGATCATCACGGCTCATACCCGGTAGACGTGGACTTCCAGCTGTAACAACAACAACGTCACAATTTGTAAGGTCAGACATCTCTTCTGCAACTTTGACGACCGTGTGAGAACGGACTGCAGAAGCAGCTTGTGACATATCAAGCGCCTTTCCTTTTGCAACATCGATCTTGTTGTCACGTAAGATAATTTCGTGACATGAACCCAACATCGCTAGTGAATAGGCGACTGTAGCACCAACATTACCCGCTCCGACAATACCAACACGTTTTCCATGATTCATTAGGACTCCTAATTTATAAAAGTAGATGGCATCTCTTTAAGCAATACACTTAACTATTAGGTGCGAACACATAAGTATTAAGTATAAGCGCTAAGAAAACACCCGAACATTAAAGACACAATTGTCTTTTATAGGGAACTCTAAAGGCCTCTATAAAAAGCAATCAAGAGGCAGAAGCCTCTTGCATAT
>JBFEJN010000056.1:0-14264 GCA_041553195.1 Sulfurimonadaceae bacterium | reverse complement strand
GTCAAACTGCTTGTCAATAAACATTATCAGCAGGGGTTTGCAGAAGGTCTGGCTGACGGGGTCGATCAATATTTTATGAATAAAGAACGACGTTAATTTAAAATTTCTATCGTCGTTTTTTATATACTGGTTCAAGCATTATCGACTGTGTCGGCAGGGTTGATGGAGGTGCTGTATGACACAATCAATCGGCTTTGTATTCGAGGTTCCCGGCAACGGCTTCTTTTGCATGAATAAGGTTCTCTATCTGTGTTTTGACCTTGTCATAACGAAACTGCTCTTTAAAGCCTTGAATGCGCCCTCCGGCAGCGTTAGGATGCCCGCCACCGCCTGCCCACTCTTTCGAGATCTGTGCGACATTGACCTTGTTGTTGGCACGCAGGCTCATGGTACCGCGGGTTGAGACATCGACAATAAAGTCATATTCAGGATAGGTGACCAAAAAGCCGTTACCGATAATGGAGGTGTTGCCGACACCATACGAAAGAAATCCTTTATACCCTTTGTAATAGATGGTCATCGTATTCATTTTGGCACCGAGCAGTTTGACAATAAAACGTGTTGCAAGGTTGTCCAGTGTGTCATCATGCTCTTCTCGGAAGAAGTTCTTTTTAAGGGCATGGATCTTCTCATCTAAAAGGATATTGGCATTTTTGACATTGACCATCTGCGCCGCTTCTTTAAGTAAAGCGACCTTGTATTTGCGGTCTTCATCACCAAAGATGACCCGGTTAAGTTCACGTGTCTCAGTAACCAGTCGCATACAGACTTTTCCATACTCAAAGTTCTCGACTTCGTCCTGATGCCAGAGATCAACGGCATCAACGACCGCTACATATTGCGCCATCCATTCCGGTTCATCTAGATCAAACATCTCTTTGGCATATTCGTAAGTAAGTTTGGTTGCGCATTTTTCAGTGTCCAGAAAATACCATGGGTATTTATTGGCGCACTCTTGACCACTGCCATGGTGGTCCCGAAGTGTGATCTTAATGTCCTTACCGTTCTGGTTGAGCTGGTCGATCTCTTTGTTAAGCCATTTGGCTTCATCTGAGGTCAGGTTGAGGTCAGTAATGAAGATCAAGGACGGTTCACTGTTCTGTTTAAGCATTTCAAGTATTTCATTGAGACGTTCGATGACTTCAGCACCATAGTTGGCGTTGAAGGAGTAAATAGTATAGGGCGTATATTCCATAATAAGTTGACAGGAATAGCCGTCCAGGTCAATGTGGGAGAGATGGTAGATAGTGGGTTTCAAATGGATCCTTTGAAGTGAAGGGTTATTGGTCAAAGAGGAGAGGGTCAGCGCTCCATGATGTCCGCTAGCGTTAATTGTTCAAGAAAGTGATCGATCTTGCCTTGTAATCGGTTCAGAAACGGCCAGATAGAACAGGCGGATGCTTTTTCAGAAGGGCAATTGCTTTCGCTTGAAGCACAATCAAAGACGGCCGGAGATTTGCCTTCTGCGGCACACATGATGTCATGCACAGAGATCTCAGAGCTTTTTTTAGCCAAGGCAAAACCGCCATTAGCACCCTTATACGAATTAAGAATCCCTTTTCGTGCCATGGATTGAAGTATCTTGGCAAGAAAACTTTTAGAGATGTCAAGTTCACGCGAAAGGGTGTCGGCATCCATCGGTTTGTCAGCTTTTGCAAGTACAATGAGTGATAAAAGAGCGTATTCGCTTGCGCGGGTCATTAGCATGGCAATCTCGGATAATTTTTGTATGATTATAACACAAAAGTCTCAGCTTCGGCACACCTTGCACTGGAACGCACCTCTTGACGTACCGATGTACGCCTTCGGGTTTGTTTCAGCACAATCTGTACCAAATCTGAGACTTTTGTCTGAATCTTGGATGGTTAAGATGAGCTTCGCCATCTATTCTTGACGTACCGATGTACGCCTTCGGGTTTGTTTCAGCACAATCTGCACCAAAACAAGGGTACCGTTCGCATAGCGATGTTTCCTCGAAATCTGAGACTTTTGTCTGAATCTTGGATGGTTTAGATGAGCTTCGCCATCTATTCTTGACGTACATATACGTCTTGCTTTTATGAAGGATGAATTCTTTTGGTAAAAAAGATTTTTTCCGCTATAATTCGCGTCCAACATTTGCAGCAGTTGTGCATGTAAATGAAATTTATATACCCTTACGGAGGCTATTATGGCTTTAGATGCGGCGAAAAAACAAGAAATTGTAAGCAAATTCGGTAAAAATGACACGGACACTGGTTCGTCAGAAGTGCAGATCGCACTACTTACTTCACGTATTGTAGAGTTGACTGAGCACCTTAAATCATTCAAAAAAGATCACGCTTCACGTCTTGGTCTTCTTAAACTCGTTGGTCAACGTCGTCGTTTGATGCGTTACCTTAAACGTACAAACAGAGAAAGCTATTTGAAAACGATTGAAGCACTTTCAATCCGCGACAATATCTAAATTCTCTTAAGCAATACTTCGGTATTGCTTAGTCTGACTCTTCCTCTTACACTTCTTTCGATACTTTCCAATACTCAAAATTATAATCACAATGACGTATTTAAGCAACAGATTTTCAACGCTTTACTATTGAAGCTGTTTATGCTATAAATAGCTTGCCAAGAGGTATGTATAGATTTTATGGATGGTTGATTGCAATGTACAGAACACTTTTTTTATTACTCATTTTTATATTAGATCTCAACGCGAAGAGCCGTGCTGTAAGCAGTGAAACCTATGTCGCCCTTGAAAAAAAGGTGGCCTGTGCAGCAAGTGAGAAAGAAGCAATCATCAGAGTAGATTCCATGCTCGAAGAGAGAACGGGGATTGACTCTGCACATCTTTATTCAAAAAATGTCTATATCCGTAGACCAAAAAACAGCAAGAATGAGTTTTGTGTTGAAGGCATAATCACACTTAAAGGGTTTGACCTTTATGCGGCTGAGCTTGAAGAAGAGTATGAGTCTATCATGGGGGAGCTGGAAGACCTCAATGATGGAATCAGTTATACACAAAAGCAAATAGAAATTGAGAACCTTTACAATAACGTACTCCTCTTCAATAAAAAGGTTGCGGCGGCAGAAAAGATCGCACCGCTTAATGTTGAACAGATTGAAGAGACGAAAATCTCGTTGGGCAAGATGGTCAACGCTATTCCTGTTGTTACATTTACAGTCAATGGTTGTAATGGGAACTATTTGACAGGCTGCCGACTTGTCTTTGTCTCCTCATTGCAAGATGACTCTCCGAATATAGCCTACCGCTGGGATTTTGGAGACGGTTTGTATTCAAAACGGACAAATCCTATACATTACTATAAAGAACCGGGAAGATACCGGGTGTCTCTCCAGATCACTGACGGGAGAGACAAACAGACTGAAGTCACTCAGGAAATTCATGTGACAGCTAAACCTGTTCCCAAAATCAAGCATGCGCCAAAGGCACGTTTCAGCACACATAAAAAAGTATATGAAACAGGAATGTCGATAAACTTTATTGACCTTTCCACCAGTGAAGATTCCAAGGTAACAGGGTATCAATGGAACTTCGGTGATGGTGGGAAGTCAACGCTTGCCAGCCCAAAACACAGTTATAAAAAAGCGGGTACGTACAAAGTCCGTCTTGAAATTACAAACAGCGATGGTCTGAAAAGTGATGCCATTGAGACTCTCCAGATCGTTCATCCCGCGATACTTTTTAGTGTTGATGGGCGACAATTTAATCATGTCGTACGAAAGTTTGGTGAACCGCAGGAGTCTATTGAGAAAGACGGTGTTCTGACACAAGCTTATAAGTACGGTAATGATTGGCTTCTGGTCAAACAAAATCAGGTAGAGTGCCGCATCAAAGGAAGTGCCTTTAAAACAAACCTTATGGGGAATCCGAAAAATTGCCGCTGGTATGAACGCAATGCCGCATCCGGGATGTATGTGTTTGATAAGTAAAGAGAGTTTAGCTCTACCTTAGAGGGCTGTAGGTACTTTTGTGTACAATAAGAGACTAAATTAGATCAAGAGTCAATTGTATTAAAGGTTAATGTTGAAATATATTTATATTGTCAGTCTCCTCTTTATGTTATTGCTATCAGGCTGTAAAGTAGATTTCGTTTCGAGAGCCGACAATACCAAAGTCTATGCGACAGGTTCGGCCTGTGGAGAGAATAATGGAACGACAGAAGAGGATGCGACCAAGGACCTGCTAAAAGACGTTCCTTTAATCGCGCGAGAACTCAAAGCATATGTCAGGACCAATAAAACCGATGTGAACGGTACCGTCTGTTACGATGCTATCGTGACAAAGAGAGAATGGGACCGCTACGTCAGAACACTTAAAACCCGACAAGAAGAGATCGTTCAGTATCTTCAAAAGCAAGAAAGTGTCTTTGAATACAACGATAAAGAGATTCTCATCAAAACAGCGCTGACAGAGAGACGCCAGTTTAATCTGAAGCTCGATAGTGCCAAAAAATTGGCGCCGGTAGAGCTAGAACCTTTTTCCCTTGATTATGAGACCCTTAACAATACTGTCAATGTGCTTCCTTCTGTTGCCATCAAGGTGCGTTCTTGCAGTAAAAACACCTATTATAACTGCGAGGTTTCTTTTGTGGCCGAGGTCCATGACGAGTCGAAGCTGTTGACCTATGCCTGGGATTTTGGAGATGGCAATACCTCTGCTTTACAAAATCCTAGACACCGTTTTGTAAATGAAGGCAGTTACAATGTCTCCCTTCAAGTCACCGATAATGCAGGTCTGAGTGCATTTCGTACCATTGATATCGTAGTCAATAAGAACAGGGTCAACAGTACACCAGGAAATACTAGTTTAACAGCCTATTTTATTGTCAAAAAGAAATCGTATGAGGTGAACGCCGATGTTGATTTTGACAACCGTTCACGCAGCAGGGACAGTGCGATTAAAAGTTATTTCTGGTCTTTCGGAGATGGTGGGGAGTCGACGGAACGCAACCCAAAACACCGTTACAGTAGTCCAGGAAAGTACAGTGTGCGGTACAAGGTCTGCAATAACGATGATATCTGTGCCTATGCTTCCACCAATATCAAGATCATTTCCGCATCAAACAAGGGACAACCTTCAACAAAAAATGCAGTCTCTAAAGGACAAAAAACTTCTAAAATCGATGCGAAAATAGGCGAAGAGATCCACATGTATATCGCAACTCACGGTCAGCCGTCAAAAAAGATTGTCAATAAAAAAGGAACGACTAAAGCCTATAAGTTTGGCAATGTCTGGTTACTGGTCAAATATGGCAAGGTTGAATGTGCAGTCGATGAAAATGGTTTTAAGACCACACTGATGGGGCAGCCCAAAAAATGTAATTGGCACAAACGATATGCCCAAGACTACATGGTAGAATTGCAATAATCGATCATTGATATCTGTCTATCGGTTGACAAAAGAATCTGAAGTCGGTTTTACAGTCTTATAGACATCGAATTATGCCGGTTTATTTAAATTGCTTTCGTTTGGTAATGATCTCATCTTGAAACTGTAAAAGTGCAGAACGTGATGCGATCTCGACAGCATACGTCGGGTTCTGCTGGTATCGACCGAAATTGGCGATACCTTTTCCCTGTGCATAGGTCGTGAAGAGTTCTTTGTTATCTGCTTTAAGGATTTGTACTTTTAAGATCATATTGAATTTTGTAGGTTGCCAGTCAACGTTGGAATTGGAGAAGGACATGGTCTCGATATTGGGAATAAAAATGAATTGTATACCTTCGTTCTTAATCGCAACATCACTCATAGAATCGAGTTTGTAGACTTTTGTAAAGACATTGTCCAGTACTTTTCGTAGAGCCGCTTCACTGTCTTGGTAGGGCGAATATCGAAGATCGTCATTGTTGCCGCCGGGCGTAACAACACGCTGTCGATAGCGTTCAGCAGGAATGTAGTAGCCAACCGTAGCATGAATGGTGACAGGACGGACTTTTTGGATCTTTGAGAGCGCAGGTGCCATTGAAATATCGTGAACACATCCGCTCAGAAGAAGGATCAAAGAAAATGCTAAAAGTGTCCTGCTCATTATTTCTCGTTTAAGAAGATCTCTTTAGCGCGTGCAAGATCTTCCTGGGTGTCAATACCAAAACCGGTGCTTGCAACTTTGACCATAGAGATCTTCTGTCCGTGGTAGATTGCACGCAGCTGCTCAAGTTTTTCGATATCTTCTATTGGGGCGTCATCGAGGGAACAGAAGGTGTGGAGGCTTTTTTTGGTAAAACCGTAAATTCCGATGTGGCCGAAGTAGGTAGCTGCACCGCTCCGGTTGTAAGGGATCTGCGAACGGGAAAAGTAGATGGCATTGTGATCAGCATCCATAACGACTTTGACCAGATTCGGATCTTCCGCTGCCTCAGCATTGATAGCATTGTAACAGCTGCCCATAATAAATTCACGTCCTTTTTCTTTAAGAGTGCTCAAACGTTCGATTAAAGCAGTCAGTACTTCGGGTTCAATAAAGGGTTCATCTGCCTGGATATTGATGACCAGTTCGTTGTCATCGATATTAAGAAGCTGGGCACATTCATTGATGCGGTCGGTCCCGCTTTTGTGGGTCGTTGAGGTGAGCATTGCTTTGATGCCGTGCTGTTTACAGACTTCGATGATCTTCTCATCGTCGGCAGCAACAACAACGTCATCAAGATGCATGACCTGTTTGGCGGTACGCACGACCATTGGTAAGCCGCCGATATCTGCTAAGACTTTATTGGGAAAACGGGTAGATGCCATGCGCGCCGGGATGATGATCATAAAATGCCTTGTGTTCACCCTTGTAGGGTATAATTTCGGTAATTATAACATAGGCTTAGTAAGCCGAAGTCGAGGAGAATTAATGCTGTTCTATCAGCCTGAAAGTGGTTACCGTTACAACAGTGATTCGCTTTTTCTGTATGACTTTATCTCTTCGTTCAAGCCGCGCGGCCGCATGCTCGATGTCGGTGCAGGCAGCGGTGTTGTAGGGCTTTTAGTCGCCCGTGACAATCCAGGCGTTCATCTTGAGGCGGTCGAGAAACAAGAGGCATTCGTTTTTTTGGCAACGAAAAATGCGGCGATCAACAACATACCCTACACGCTGCATCAGAAAGATTTTTTGGAATACAGCGACAACACCGGTTTTGAATACATCGTTTCGAATCCTCCTTTTTATCATGAAGGAGCCTCGCGCAGTGAAGACGAGATGATCCATACGGCCCGCTATAACATCCACCTGCCGATTGACAAATTTGTCCAAAAAGCAGCCTCGCTTTTACGACCGCAGGGGCATTTTATCTTTTGTTACGACGCACAGCAGTTTGGGCTTTTATGCGCGGCTTTGGACAACGCGAAATTAAGAGTTGTTGATGTACAATTCGTCCACTCAAAACGTGACAGAAAGGCCTCTATTGTGATGGTCCATGCACGTAAAAACTCAAAATCCCTGATGAAGGTGTGGCAACCTTTTTTCGCTTTTGAGGGGGATGCATATTCCCGGGAAGCAGCTGCTATCTATTCCAAAGCAAGGACACATACATTACGATGTCAGATCTAATGCGCCAAGAAGGCTTTGATTTTGCTTTTACCCCATCTGCCTGTGACACCTGTGAAGGGCGCTGCTGTACCGGTGAAAGCGGAAATATTCACGTCTCGCCCAAAGAGATCACGGCGCTTGCATCGTTACTTGAAATGGATGAAAGTCTTTTTCGCGCGACGTATCTGATTAAAAGAGGGTACAGCCTTTCGTTGAAAGAGCGTATTGTCGGGATGTCCCATGATTGTATCTTCTACGACCGGAAAGCTGGCGGCTGCGGTGTCTATGAAGCCCGACCTCTCCAGTGCCGCACCTTTCCATTTTGGGACTATTTTAAAACACATTTAGACGAATTAAAGCGTGAATGTCCAGGAATTATTGATGTATAAAGTGCTGTTTCTTTCACTGTTGGCATTTATTCTTTTCAATGGTTGTTCTGCCAATACGCCAAGCAGCATACGTATTCAAAAAGAACCGATGTATGTTGACGAAAATACTCTCATACTCTTTGCGCTCGATGCCCAAACACGCAACAGTAATGCCGAAGCAGTGGGGTACTATGACCTTCTGTACGCGAGAACAAGTGACAAGGTCTATCAAGAGAGTGCGATGGGTGCTTTGATAAATGGCGGCTACTACAATGATGTTGTCGCACGTCTGCTTGAAAAACGCAAGCAGGGCGAAGAACTCTCAGAGCAAGATCTTCATTATCTGATCATAGCCTATATGGCGAAAAAAGAGATAGAACATGCAAAGGCTGAAGCCATCGCTCTTGTCGACAAAAACCCTGTCGAAGAAAACTACCTGATGCTTGCAGAAGTCTATCTTGCTCAACAAGATTTTATTAACGGTTTGGCGACGTTGGAAGAGGCGTATCAGCTAAACTATTCAGAGAAGGCTCTTGACCGGATCGCTGTAGTCATCTATACCAATATGAACAGTCCTTATCAGGCCATAGCACGTATTGAGCAGCACAGTAAAACCTTTGGCTATTCTCTTATATTGACAAAACGGTTGGCGGCATTTTACGGCGATCAGCGAGACGAAGAGGGCTTGCTTCAATGTTATCCGCACCTGTATGCACTTGAACCTTCAGAAGCTAATGCAGATATTTTGATACAGCTCTATTGGAATGCAAAAAAAGTCTCTGAACTGATGCAGTTCCTTGAACGTACCCACGCTAATGATGACTTGTTGTTAAAGATCTATACCAGTCAAAAAATGTTTCCGAAAGCGATCGTACTTTCGGAAAAACTTTATGACGAAACGGGTGATATCGACTACCTCGGTCAAAAAGCCATCTATCAGTATGAAGGGGCGAATAACAGAGGCGATAAAAAGCTTTTGGACAGTGTGATCGCTGACCTTACCAAGGTGGTTGAAACCAAAGAAGAGGGATATTATCTGAACTATCTTGGATACTGCATGATCGAACATGACCGTAACGTCACTGCCGGTATAGCGTATGTAAAAAGAGCCTTGTCGATCGAGCCCGATTCCGGCTATTTTATCGATTCGCTTGCCTGGGGCTATTATAAGCAGGGTGAGTGTGACAAAGCAGGTATCCTAATGGAAAAAGTTGTCGAGCTTCTGGGTGCAGAGGACCCGGAAGTAAAAGCGCACCTTAAAGCAATCAACACGTGTATAAAAAGGAAAAATGTAAAATGATATTAGATGAGATTATTGCCAAGACAAAAGAAGATCTGGCGATTCGTGAAAAAGAGTTTTCAATGGAGTGGTTGGGACGCTCTCTTGCATTCAACGCACGTGCACCCCGCGACGTCATTCCGTATTTAAAGTCAACACCGGAAGATAAATACCGCATTATCACCGAAGTCAAAAAGGCCAGCCCATCCAAAGGTGTCATCCGTGAAGATTTTGACCCCTTGGCGATCGGTCAAGCCTATGAGCGGGGCGGGGCAAGTGCGATCTCAGTGTTGACAGAACCGCACTATTTTCAGGGCAGTCTTGATTACCTTTCAGGTCTTCGCCGTTATGTCGGGATTCCGCTGTTGCGTAAAGATTTCATTGTCTCAGAATATCAGCTTTTAGAGGCCTTGGTCCATGGTGCCGACTTCGTACTACTGATCGCAGCGGCACTTTCTCGAAAAGAGTTGAAACACCTCTTGAACTATACACGTCACCTGGGCATGGAAGCGCTTGTGGAAGTCCATGACAAGTCTGATCTGACAAAAGCGATCTTTGCAGGTGCGGACATCATCGGTATCAATCACCGTAATCTACAGACGTTTGAGATGAACATGAACCTCTCATATGAGTTGGTCCCTTTGATTCCAAACGGTAAGATCATTGTCGCTGAGAGTGGTATTTACGAACACGGCCAGTTAGAAGATCTGAATAAAGCAGGCGTTGATGCCTTCCTGGTCGGTGAGTCGCTTATGCGTCAAGATGATGTTGAGAGTGCAGTGCGTTGTCTGAAAACCGGTGTGTGCTAATGAAGACATTTTTACTGTCACTCATCGCCTTGGTAATTCTCACGGGCTGCTCTTCAAAAGAAGAGTCGGTACCTGAAAAAGTACATGTGAGTGCATCGCCCCATATGGAATTCAGTGCACAAGACAATAGCGACAGCTTAATTGTACCGACCTATCTCGAAGCGGGTATGGACGACAAAGATCATGACGGTATTGAAGATGGCAAAGATCGATGTGCCGATACGCCAATCGGTGTTGATGTGGATGTAGACGGCTGTGCCTTTGATCGTGACCAAGACGGCATTAAAGACTATGAAGACGAATGCCCGAGTTCTATGCCGTATGCCAAAGTCAAAGCCAATGGTTGTGCAGATTTTGTCTCGTTTAACCTCTATTATGCACCACGTGTCAATGAGATCACTCCGAAGTCGATGTCGATCCTTGACAAAGCAGTAGGCTTCCTCAAAGAACATCCGGAATACAAGGTCAAGATCATTGGTCACACGGATAATGTCGGTGATGATGATTACAACCTGAAACTTTCAAAAGAACGTGCGGAAGATGTATTGAAACTCTTTAACCGCAAAGGGATCAGTTTTAACCGCCTGGAAGCGATCGGTAAAGGCGAAGCCGAACCGATGGAGAGTAACGATACGGACGAAGGTCGTGCGCTTAACCGACGAATCGAAGTGGAGCTTTACCTGTAACAGTATTTTTTCGGCTGCCGCTTTATCAGCAGCCGCGTTTCTTTTTACTTTTCCCCATCTTTAACTCCTTTTATCAACTAACTCAAGAGCAAAACACGCAGCCACTCTTTAAAATCGTATAGAGACGTAAAAGCTCAGATCGAAGGTCATGTCGTCTGAGAGAAAATTATTTCTTCTATAGAGGACATAAGAAGGTTTTGTCGTTGTTTCGTATTCACTTTTCGGCAGCCACTCGTGGTAAACCCAGTGAATAAATTTCAGACTGTCGCCGTGGACCCCTTTAATATCAAACCGGGCATAGATACCTTCGGCGATATTGAACTTTGGCAAGCGATCGCTCTCGACTTTTTTGCTCTCTTTTGGAACGATACAGGCGATGTATTGGCACTCATCGAGCGGGGTGATAGTGGGATTGTCATGAAAAAGGCCGATCTCTTCGAAATGGCCGATCTCCTGACCCATTGCCCAGGTCTGAAGCTTCTGCCAGGTCTGTCTAATGGTCGGGCCATAACCTTTGTGGCGAATATAGAAACTTTCCATGGCGGGCATCTTGACGATCGTCGGCTCTATGCCGCTAAAGTCGGCAGTAGAACGTCCTGCAATTTCCGACTGGTGAAGAATCCGGTTGGAGTAGCTCTTGTATCCGCCTACACGCCATGCTTTCGGGGTCATCTCAAAGCGCTCTTTGAAGGCTTTGATGAACGAAGAGTGTGAACTGTAACCGCAGAGATTTGCGACATCTGAGATAGTAGAGTATTTATTGGTAAGCAGCAGATTTGAGGCTTTTTGAAGCCGAATAGATTTGATACTCTCGTAGATATTTTTGCCGAAGGCCTCTTTGAAGATCCGATGCATGTGAAACTTGCTGACCTCAAGGTTGGTACTGAGCTCGTCAATATCGATGTGGGTGTCGATGTGCGTGTAGATATAGTACATAATATCGTTTGCAATTTTAGTCCGTTTCTGTAAGGTCTCTTTTTTCATAGTTTAATTATAGCAATAATAGACAACTTTATGTACACATATAAATAATAGTAGTGACAAAAATAAATAATTATAAGCGCATAAAAGATAAAGAAATAAAGTTCTCAAAATCCTACAATACTTCCATCATTTTTAAAAGGTGGAAGAGAGATGCAAAAAATAACTAAAATACTGGTCGCCAACAGAGGCGAGATCGCACTGCGGATCATCCGTGCCTGTAAAGAGTTGGGTATAAAAAGTGTCGCCATGTTTTCCGAAGTCGATTTGGAAGGGATCTGGGTCAGAAAGGCCGACGAATGCTACCCGATATTGGGTAACCCGCTCGAAGCGTATCTCGATTACGAACGCATTATTTCTTTGGCGTTGAAAGCCGGTTGCGAAGCTGTGCACCCGGGGTATGGTTTTCTTTCCGAAAGTGCCGAGTTTGCAGAAGCCTGTGAGGAAAATGGTCTTATCTTTATCGGCCCAAAGGCAGAACATATTGCCCTTTTCGGCGACAAGATGGCCTCCAAGGTTGCGATGAAAGCGGTCGGTGTACCGGTACTCGAAGGGACTGACGAGCCTGTCGCCAGCCTCGAAGAGGGAGCACGCATTTCAAATGAGATCGGTTTCCCGGTCATCATCAAAGCAGCCTTCGGCGGCGGCGGTAGGGGAATGCGTATCGTCAGAGAGGAAAAAGAGTTCAATGTGCTCTTTGAATCGGCCACTTCCGAGGCTAAAAAGTATTTCGGCAAGGGGGAGATGTTCATCGAAAAATATGTTGAGAATCCCCGCCATATCGAAGTGCAGATCATCGCGGATAAATACGGCAAGGTTGTTCACCTTGGTGAGCGTGACTGTTCCATTCAGCGCCGTCACCAGAAAGTGATCGAGATCGCACCTTCACCAAGACTGACCGATGCGGTCAGACAGGAGATCTTCAGTATCTCGACAAAAGCGATGCTGGAGCTGGGATACGAAAGCGTCGGTACCATTGAGTTTCTTGTCGACGAAGCGGATAATATCTATTTTATCGAGATGAACACCAGAGTGCAGGTCGAGCACCCGGTGACAGAGCTTATCTCCGGTATTGACATCATCCAGAGAATGATCGAGATCGCAGAGGGAGATGGTCTTCGTTTTACACAGGAGGAGATACTCTTCAGAGGCTATGCCATTGAGTTTCGTATCAATGCGGAAGATCCGAAGAAAAACTTTTTTCCTGCTGCCGGCAAGATAACCAATTACATGGCACCCGGCGGACCGGGAGTACGACTGGACACCAGTCTTTATGCCGGCTATACCATTCCGGGTAATTACGATTCGATGATCGGCAAACTTATCATCTGGTCACTGGACTGGGAAGGTGCGGTCAAAAAGGCGAGGAGGGCTCTGGATGAGTTTTTTATCGATGGGGTCGTGACCAATATTCCTTTACATCGGGAGATAACAAGAGACCTGGACTTTACAGAGGGGAAATTTAACACCGGTTACCTGGACAAAAAACTTCCGCTCTTCAACCTCGAGGCAATCGACCATATGCAAGAAGAAGAGAAGCGTATGGCCGCCATAACAGCGTTGATCGAGACGATCCGCAACAACAAGATCACAATTCGCCATTAAGACATTGTGTAGGAGGCTGTCTAACAGTGCTCCATCGCTTGTCTCACGCTATTTGAGGGGTGCAGTGGCATGAAAATTGCAATGTCTTTTACATTGTATAGGGTCATGATGCCCTGCATGTAAAAAAGTGTAAAAGGCCCGCCATGAATACCCTGAAGATTGTCTGCCCCCATTGTAAAACTGTCAACATCATCAAAAACGAAGAGTCGAAAAGCGATATCGCCTGCCAGACATGTCAAGACTCCCTGCTTGCGACCACCCCGGTTACATGCGACCCGGAAACATTCAACACACATTTGAATGACAACGATATCCCAGTGATGGTGGATTTTTACTCCCCTTCATGCGCCCCCTGCATGAAGATGGCACCGGACTATGAACAAGCCGCTGCATCCTTCGCGCTGGAAGTGCGGTTTGTCAAAGTCAATACCGAAGAGTTCCCCGAGCTGGCCAGACGGTATGATGTCAACATGCTTCCTACCTTGATCGCCTTCAAAAATGGCAGAGAGGTCAACCGTTTCAGCAGTGCACTCTCCAAAGACCATTTAGACATGTGGGCCGAGAGTCTCATCCAGATGGTTATCTGAGTTTAAACAGAACCACCTTCACACACCTTCCAGCCGCTGATATCGTCAGGAACGCCAAGGTCCGTTGGGTCTAGCGGATCGCCCATCTCGGGGTGCATCAGTATAAATGAGGTGTCTCCGGCTAAAGCTTCGATGGCATCAAACATATTGTCATACGCATCAAAATGTTCATCCTCATACATCGGATAGTATTTTCCCTGCATCCCCTGCGCGATGTAAAAGGTCCCTATGACCGTATTAAAGTAGAGTATTTTTGTCACGGGTTCTCTCCGGTTTTTTTCCAAATGATTCTTTAAATGGTACGTTCATAATAGTACCACCGCGTAAAAATGGTCGATCTATCCAAGCATGAGCAAGGTGGTATAAACTGTTGGCTCCGACATGGCCGTTTTCATGCGGTGATCGTGTCAAGGGCTGCATTTACCTGCAGATACCATC
>JBFEJN010000055.1:0-15021 GCA_041553195.1 Sulfurimonadaceae bacterium | reverse complement strand
TTTTGCCGCGGTGATGCTTACGCATAACACCTTGTCGCGTCGACCTAGAGAAGGCAAGCAGTTGCCTTCTCCTTAACGTCTTTAGCTGTTAAAACTGCGTTTTAATCCCTAGTCAAATATCTTGAATACAAGTAGTTGATCGTGTCGAAAAAGCTCATTGATCGGGGTTCCAGCAAATATTGGCGTCCAACCGCCAATTAGCCCGGAATCCAAAGTGTGTGTTAGTAAGATGAGCTCATAGTGCTGAAGGGTATTGCACTTTCTTTTTTTTGGTTACTTCTTTCTTTGTGCACGCAAAGAAAAAAAGTGACATACTAGTGCTATGAAGTAATAAAAAACTTAGAACGTCTCAAATACTAAATCTGTCACCATCAACACAACAAGATTAAGAAAATAACAACGCTAATTTTCAAAACCAAAATCGGCTAACATTTTGCTTCCCAAAATATTAAGCACCCATAGAGTAAAATAAGCCCAATAATACACAAGGCTGAACAGTGTCAGAAATTCCCCATATTCCCGTACTTTACCGTGAAGTCATTACTGCTTTTGACGACATCGAAGAGGGCATAATCGTAGACTGTACGATGGGCTACGCCGGGCACAGTTCGATGCTTCTCGAAGCCAAAGAGAAGATCACGCTGATTGGAATCGACCAGGACCAGACCGCGATCGACTTTTCGACAAAACGGCTTGCAGCCTTTGGTGAGCGGGCGAAGATCAAAAAAGGGCGTTTTTCAGATGTCATCAAGGCCATCATCGCTGAAGAAGGTGCCGAGAATATTCGCGGTATTTTGGCAGATATCGGGGTCTCTTCCCTGCAGCTCGACCAGAAAGAGCGTGGTTTCTCGTATGAGAGTGAGACTCTTGATATGCGAATGGACAGGGGTGCCGCGCTGAGTGCTGCAGAGGTCATCAACGGCTATTCGCAGCAGGAACTCGAACATATCTTACGCGAATACGGCGAGATCAGAAATGCGGCCCAGATCGCTTCTGAGATTGTTAAACACCGTCCCTTTACCTCGGCCAAAGATCTCAGTGATGTGGTCAAACCGTTCGGTCCCCGCGGAAAGAAGATCCATCCGGCAACTTTGGTGATGCAGGCGATCCGTATTGAAGTCAATGATGAGCTGGGCGAACTCTCCAGACTGCTTGACGCCATAGAAGAGGCTGACCTGCCGCATGCACGCATCGCCATCATTACCTTCCATTCCCTTGAGGACCGTATGGTCAAACAACGCTTTTCGCAATGGAAACAGTCCTGTATCTGTCCGCCGGAAGCGATGCGGTGCACCTGCGGCAACGACCATTCCAAAGGGAAGATCGTGACGAAAAAACCTTTGACGGCAAAGAAAGACGAGTTAAAAGAGAATGCACGCAGCCGCAGTGCAAAACTGCGTGTTTTTGAGATGGGGGCGAGATGAACGAAAAAGATCTCATTCTCAATGAAGTCAAAGAGCTGCAGAATGCAGAGAACAAGATGGGGTGGCGATTTCTCTTGATGACCCTGCTTATTCTTGCCATTGCCTGGCTGCTGCTGTTTCCCAAAATATTTCTGCAGTCACAGGTCTATTATAAAAGTCGCGATATTGCCGTTCTGACGGGGGAATACAACGCCCTGAAAGAGGAGAACCGTATTTTAAAGACCAAGGTCGAATCGATCCGATTTAAAAACCAGGTCCTTGACACGATGTTCGAAGAGTAGGGCTAAACTATGATCCGTCGTATCATTGAATTTTCAATAGACAAACCCCTCTTAAACCACATCTTTTTGCTGTTTATTTTACTGCTCTCCATCTTTGCCTATATCAATATTCCCAAAGAGATCTTTCCGCCGATCCAGATGGACAAGATCTCCATTAATGGCGGTTATGTGGGGACATCGGCCAATGTGCTTGACAAGATGGTGGTCTCGACCATCGAAGACGATCTGAAAAACATCAATGAGCTCGACACCGTCAAAACAAGCATCAAAAACGGTTCTTTCTCGATTCTAGCCGACATTAAGCCGGGGTCGGACAACATCCAGGTCCTGCAGGATGTCAAAGACATCATCGCCCAGACCAAGCGCGACCTCCCGGCCGATATGAACGAACCGATCGCCAAAATACACGTCGAGACCATTCCGCTTGTTCTCATTGCGATTGCGGGTGATGTACCGACAAAAGAGTTGTTGGCGCGGGCCGAGGAGCTTAAAAGTTCACTTTCGCAGTTCAAAGAACTGAGTGAGATCTCGATCAGGGGCGATTCAGACGAAGAGCTGGTGTTACGCCTCAATGAATCAAAGATCCGTGCCTTTGGTCTGGAGATGAACAGTGTGGTGGCGGCGCTGCAGAATATAAGCTCTATTTTTCCTATAGGGACTATCAAAGAACGAGGCGAACACCTCTACATCTCGACCTATAACGGTGAGAAAGAGCAGGCGGTTCTGGAAGACTCCATTATCAATGTGGGCCGTGAACATGTCCGTTTGGGCGATATCGCCGATATCTCCTTTGAATTGGGTGATGAGAGTGAGATCTCCCATTATAACGGGGTGCGAAATGTCTCTGTTAACATCACCAAGTCCAAGTCCGGAAATGCAATTTCACTGACAAAAGAGATTCGCCTTGTCCTGGCGGAGTATAGAAAACAGTACCCGCACCTTGCATTCGATGTCTATACCGATACCTCTGTCTGGATCAAAAATCGTCTGAACACGGTCTTTGCCAATATTATGTTCGGACTGATGCTGGTCTTTTTGTCTATGCTGATCTTTGTCAACAGGGGGATAGCACTGGTCGTGGCGATGGGGATACCGCTTTCGTTTATGATCGGACTGATCGTCTCGGAGTCTGCCGGTTACAGCTTGAACATGCTCTCATTGCTGGGTGCCTTGATCGCGCTTGGAATGCTCGTCGATGAGGCCATTGTTGTTGCTGAGAACATCTACCGCCACCTTGAAGAGGGAATGGAACCCAGAGAGGCAGCGATCGTCGGTGCAACCGAGATGTTCCCCGCTGTTCTGACGGCGACGTTGACGACGATCTTTGCCTTTTTGCCGATGCTGCTGATCAGCGGTGAGATGGGCGCTTTTATCAAGATTCTGCCGATCATGATCTCTGTTTTGCTGATCAGTTCGCTGTTTGAGGCATTTTACTTCCTGCCGCTGCACTCTTACGAGCTTCTTCGCCTGCGTAAAGAGGGACATATGACCCATGGCATCTGGGAGTCGCTTTACGGTTTCTATGAGAAAGTCCTGACAACGCTGTTGGCGAAAAAGATCATGGCGTTGGTGGTAATTGTCACGACGATATTACTGGCGACAGCCTATATGATCAACACATCGCGTTTCCAGCTATTTCCGGAGTTTGATGTCACCCAGGTCTATGTCTCAGGCAAGGTCAATGTCAATAATGACCTTGAGGATACCGAGAAATTGGTCACGACTTTGGAAAAAGTGCTGTTAGAGAAACTCCATGATGATGACTATATCTCTGTAACATCCGTGATCGGTCTGAGGATCGATGCTAAAAACAAAGCAGAGATCGGTGAAAATCTTTTTCATATCTTTATTGAGCTGCATGAACGTGCTCCGGATAATGTCTTTAACAAATACATCAACCCCTATCTTTCGTTGGAATATGACCCGGATGTCCTCATTCGCAAACGCTCGGCTTACGCGATCAAAGAAGAGGTCGTAAAATGGATGCTACCCTACAAAGAGGCGAAAATCGACAGTGGTTTGGTCTATGAAGAGCTGAACACCGATATTCAGGGCACCGGTGTCGTCGCTCACGATGTCGAGATCGCCATCAGCGGAAAGAGCGATGCAGACGTTGTTCCTGCCATTAATCGGCTGGAAAAGACAATGCACGAAATCGAAGCGTTGCATAACATCGCTGATGATGCCGATATTGGCGAAAAAGAGTTGAAGTTGCGTGTCAACAGTTATGGTCAGGAACTGGGCTTTAACGAGCAGCTGATCACGCAGGAGTTACGCGCCTATTATCTAAAAGGCGAATATGGCAAGATGTTTAACGAGAACGGTCTGGTGCGTGTTCGGATAGAAGGCGAAAGCAAAGACTCTCTCTCCTCACTGAACGACCTGCAGGTTCAGGTCCCGGGCACAAGCAATTTTATTGCACTACATGATGTGTGTGATTTTATTCTGACACAGGGCTTTGTCAACACCATCAAAGAAGACGGAAAACGTATCCGTTCGGTCTTTGCTTCTTTGCATAAAGATAAAATGACATCGTCCGAAGCAATGGCGGCCTTACGGCCGACAATTGAGAGTTTGGTCAAAGAGGGTTTTGTAGTCGAGGTCAAGGGTGAAGAAAAAGAGAATGAAAAGACGCAACGAGAGATGGGACAGGCTGCCGTGATGGCGATATTCCTGATCTTTATTACACTGGTGTGGCTGTTTGACTCGCTAAAACATTCTTTGATCGTTTTGAGTACGATTCCGTTAGTCCTTTTGGGTGTCTATGTCGGTCATACGATCATGGGTCTGAATATCGGAATGACCTCTTTGATCGGTATCGTCGGTCTGGCCGGGGTGGTGGTCAATGACGGTCTGATCATGGTGAGTTTTATAAAGCGGGCCAAGGACCTTGATGCGCTTGTAAGGTTGGCGAAAACACGTCTTCGACCGATACTTTTGACATCGATTACGACGGTATTGGGACTTTCCACACTGATCTTCTTTGCATCCGGTCAGGCACAGATCCTGCAGCCTATGGCGGTAGCCCTTGGTTTCGGGATCACCTGGGCAACAGTCTTGAACCTCATTTACGTTCCGATTCTTTACGCTGTGGTCTATCGGATAAAAAGTCCTGCCGGCTAAAGTATCGGGAGTGATTACAGGGCAACCCTAAAGCCCGTAAGTGGTATAATCACGAAATTTTACATAGGGGATACCTATACGATGAGTGACAACACTAAATATGCAGCTCTTTTTGAAGATGATGATGATATCTTTTTAGGCTCACCGAAGTCGAAATTTTTGGATATTGTCTTTAATGCAAACAATAACCTTGTCAAAAATGAATTAAGTGCTATCATTAACAGAATGGCCGCTTTAGAGATCATGCTTGATGAAAAAGTAGGTGGTGACTGGGAACGTGAATTAGCGACCAACAACTACATGCGTACATCAGAAGTCGATGAGAAGGCGAAAAGCCTTTATATCGAGTTTACAGGAAATATTCTGACACAAGCGGAATAGTCATGGACGGGGGAAAGCCCCTTTTCCTGATAGCTTTTTTTTAAGTACAAAATATGTTTTTAAAAAAGAACTAGAGAAAATATTAATTAGGATATATCAATAGTGATTGAGACAGTCGAAAAAGAGATATTAACACTGGTCGATGAGATAGGTTATGATGAGATAACCCGTCTTTTTAAGACACTTTCAGGCGGCAAACGATTACGTGCCAAGCTTGTGTTGGAGATCGCTAAAGATAATGCGACAGCGCCACGTTTGGGTGCGATCATCGAACTTATCCATGCCGCGAGCCTTTTGCATGACGATGTTATTGATGATGCCACTCTCCGTCGAGGGGCACCTTCTGTTAATGCAACGGAAGACTCTAAAACAGCCATAATGCTGGGAGATGCACTCTACTCAAAGGCCTACAGCACACTGGTCACCTATGACGAAGCGGTTGCTAAGGCCGTATCGGACGCAGTTACAGCACTTTCGGTCGGTGAACTGATGGATGTCCGGATGTCCGAGAACTTCAATGCCGATGCCGATGCCTATATGCACATGCTGTACCTTAAAACGGCAGCCCTGATCGAAGCGTCTGCCAAAGCTGCGGCCTTGATGATGGGCAAGGATGCCGATGCTTACGCCCTGTATGGAAGAAACCTCGGTATCTCTTTTCAGATCATTGACGATATTCTGGACATTGTCTCAGACGAAGCGACACTGGGCAAACCGGCACTGCACGATTACGAAGAGGGAAAATGCACCCTGCCGTATATCTATCTATATGAGGCACTCGAAGGTGCAGAGAGAGAACGTCTTCTCTCGTACCACAAACAGAAGCTTTCCGACGAGAATGCAGCATGGATCAAGGCAAAGATGAAAGAGCATCAGTCGGTCGAACGTTCGTATGCTTTGGCGCAAAGCTTGTCTGACAAGGCGATAGCCGCTGTTTCCGATGATGAACGTCTTGTCGGGATCATCGAGTCCATGATGAAAAGAAGTTTTTAATGCACTTTTTAGTGGTCAGTTTTACCCATAAAAATACGACATTGGCCATTCGTGAACAACTGGCGTTTTCCAATGACGAGCAAAAAGAGACTTGTCTGGCAAAGATCTGTGCGGAACCAAGCATCGACGAAGCGATGGTGACGTCGACATGTAACCGTATAGAGGTGTTTTGCAGCTGCAGCGACGTTGATACAGCGACGATGACGATTTTGCTATACCTGCATAAACGTTCTGGGATTCCGGCCGATGAACTCGAGGCCCGTGCCGATATTCATGAAGACCGTTCAGCTATCCATCACGTGCTTTCTGTTGTTAGCTCGTTGGATTCTATGGTCGTAGGTGAGACACAGATCTCGGGCCAGATCAAAGATGCTTTCAGTTTTGCCAAACAACACGGCTTCTGCGGGACCGGTCTTGCCGGTGTTATTCATCATGCGTTCCGGTGTGCGGCAGAAGTCCGCAATGTCACCGATATCTCTTCGAAACCTGTCTCTATTGCCAGTGTGGCAATGCAGCAGCTTAAGCGCGATGCCGGCAATATCATCGGCAAAAGAGCCTTGCTCATCGGTGCGGGAGAGATGACGGTATTGACTGCCAGATATCTGACACGCGAAGGCGCGTCTATTACAATCATGAATCGTACCCGTTCAAAAGCCGAAGAGATCGCAAAAGAGTTCGACGCCCAGGTCATCGATTTTGACGAACTCAGTACGGTCATGGATGAATTTGACATCCTGGTTTCGGCAACAGGCGCAACACAGCCAATAATCAAAAAAGAGGATATCAACTTCTCGATCCGTGACCGTTACTGGATCGATATGGCGGTTCCGCGTGACATCGAGGCGTTTGAGTCTGACTCCATTACCCTTTACTCGGTCGATGACCTTAAAAGTATTGTTGATGAAAATATTGTGCTGCGCGAAGATGAAGCAAAAGCTTCTTTCAGTATTATTCGCAAGTTTACCAAGAGCTATTACGAACTGCAGCAACAGCAGCGTATCGAACCGATGATCAAAGAGGTTTATGTCCGTGCGATGCAGGCAGCCAAGGTTGAGAGTGAACGTGCTGTTGCCAGCGGCTATCTGCCTAAAGAGTACGCGGCACAAGCACAGAAAATGGCGGAACAGACGCTGAAACGTTTTCTGCACGGCAAGATGAAACGACTTCGTGATGTAACGGAAGAAGCGGAGTCCGAGTCGTTGATGAATGCTCTTTCGCGCATACTCGGTCTTAGTGAACTCGACAAAAAATAATCATATTTTATAAGGAACGTCCATGCGTTTTTCAAAAGCTTTTATACCAACGACAAAAGAAGCCCCTTCCGATGCCGTTTTAGCCAGTCATATTCTTTTAGCACGTGCCGGTTTTACGTCACAGGTGGCAGCAGGTCTTTATAACTACCTTCCATTGGGAAAACGCGTTCTCAAAAAAATTGAGAATGTGATCAACGAGGAGATGGAAAAAGCGGGAGCGCAGGAAGTTGACCTAAGTTTCGTCACACCCGCAGACCTTTGGGAAGAGAGCGGGCGTATTGAAAAGTTCGGTAAAGAACTGCTCCGTTTCCGTGACCGTAAAGAGAACCTTTTTGTCCTTGGACCGACCCACGAAGAGATGATGGTCAACCTGGTACGCAACCGTGTGACGAGCTATAAACAGCTACCGCTTAACCTTTACCAGATCAAGACCAAGTTCCGTGACGAAGCACGCCCGCGTTTCGGTCTGATGCGCGGACGCGAGTTTGTGATGAAAGATGGTTACAGTTTCCACGAGACATACGAGGACCTTGACAGAGAATTTGACTTGATGGAAGCCTCATACAAGCGTGTGTTGGAGCGTTTGGGTCTTGACTTCCGTGTGGTTGAAGCGGACAGCGGTGCGATCGGCGGGTCGGGTTCAAAAGAGCTCATGGTCATTGCAGACAGCGGTGAAGATACCATTGCGATCTGTGACAGCTGTGAGTACGGTGCCAATGTCGAAGCCGCGGAACGTTCAGTGCGTCAAGAGATCCCTGAAGCACCGCAAGGCGACTTCAACAAGTTTCAGACGCCGGATGTCAAAAGTATTGAAGATCTGGCTGACTTTTTTAAAGTCGATCCTTACTATACGATGAAATGTGTTGCCAAACGCATGACATACGAAGATGGCGATCAGGTCGTTCTTTTCTTCCTGCGCGGCGATGATGAGCTTCAGGAGGTCAAAGCGGTCAATGCCGCCGAAGCGCTGGACATTTCGGATGTCACTGAAGAGGAGCTGACAGCTTTAGGTCTGATCCCGGGCTTTATGGGACCGTTGGACATGGACAAGGCCCCGTGTGTCTTTGACCGTTCGCTCAAAGGGGCCAAGCAGCTTATCTGCGGTGCGAACGAAAAAGACTACCACTACGTCGGTGTCGACATGAGTGTCCTTGACGGGGCGCTGTTCGCCGATCTTTATACGGCAAAAGAGAATGACGGTTGTCCGCACTGTAACGGCAAACTGCTCTACAAAAAAGGGATCGAGGTCGGCCATATCTTTAAACTCGGAACCACCTATTCGGCACCTTTAAAGGCAGAGTTCCTTAATGAAAAAGGGCAGGCGGAACCGTTTGTGATGGGGACTTACGGCATGGGTGTCAGCCGTCTGATCGCTGCAACAATAGAGCAGCATCATGATGACAACGGGTGTGTCTGGACGAAAGAGACCGCGCCGTACATGGTCAATGTCATGGTCTCGAACATCAAAGACGAAGAGCAGCTTGCATTCGGTGAAGCCCTTTACCGACAACTCCAGGATGCCGGTGTCGAGGTTATTCTCGATGACCGAAAAGAGCGTTTCGGATTCAAGATGAAAGATGCGGAGCTGATCGGCTTTCCGTACACGGTCATCATCGGTAAAGAGCTCGTTAACGGCAATGTACAGATCGTCGAGCGCGCAACGCTCGAGAAGCGGGCTGTCTTTGCAGACAAGATCTTTACAGAGATCATGGAACGTTTGGGATGATCTATTTCCTGCTTTATCTCTTTTTGGAGGTCATGGTCTCTGTCAATCTGGCTTCGCAGATCGGGGGCTTTTACACCTTCTTGGAGTTGATCTTAAGCGCGTTTGTCGGTTTTGTTCTGCTGGTGAACTTCCGGGCCACTCTGTTTGAGAATATGCAGGCATTTTCCATGCAGAAAATAGACGTTCAGGAATTTCAACGGCTCAATATCTTTGCCGTTTTAGGCGCAGTGTTATTGATACTTCCGGGATTTTTAACAGATATTATCGGTATCTTACTGCAGTTTTCTGTCGTCACCAAGATGTTGGTTAACCGTTTTACGGCAAAATCTACACATCAAAACCGTACAAGATACACCCAAACTCAAATACATGAAGAAAAGGATGATGATGTCATTGATGTCGAAATTATCAGCAACGATTCTACTAAGTAGTCTCTCTCTATTCGCTGCCACAGATGCCCAGATCACAAATTTTTTAAAAAAACAGATCGGGGGCAATAAAAATGTCTCTAACCTCAATGTAACCGTTACCAACCGAGCCCCGCTTAAGGATCTTAAAGGGTGGGACAGTGTCATCGTTAATTTGACAGCACGTGTCAAGCAGGGTAAAGACGAACGCGATATCGAGCAGCAGATGATCTATTTTGTTCATGGTGACTTTATTACCAAAGAGTTGAACAATGTCAACAGCGGCGTTGCGCTTAGCAGTACCGTTTCTCCAAAATTCAAAACTGAATTCTATACCAAAGAGAACCTCATATACGGCCATGCCGATGCAAAGCACAAAGTCGCGATTTTCTCCGACCCTCTCTGCCCATTTTGTCGCAAGTTCGTGCCTGAGGCTATTGAATACATGAAAAAATATCCTGATGACTTTGCGGTCTATTACTTTCACTTCCCGCTTCCTGCACTTCACCCGGCAGCTGTAACGATGACGAAAGCCGCCATCGCAGCAGAACAACAAGGAATGAAGGACAAAATCTTGGCGATGTACAAGGTCGAGATCAACGCACGCGAGACGGATGATAAAAAGATCCTTGACGCGTTCAATAAATCTGTTGGAACCTCGATCACTTTAGCAGACATTCATTCTTCGCCTGTGATGAAACAGTTCGATCATGACAAAAATGTGGCTGTGAAAGTCATGGTGCAGGGAACACCGACAATGTTCTTCGACGGTGAAAAAGATGCCAGCAAAAACAAATACAAAGAAGTGAAAGTTAAATAATGGATAAAGTGGTTATCGCTACAAGAGTTTCAGACCTTGCACTATGGCAAGCGTATCACATCAAAGATAGAATCGAAACAGCGTTTCAAGATGTGGAAGTGGTGCTTAACAAGATCGTCAGTCATGGTGATAAAGTCTTGGATAAACCCTTGGCACTGATCGGCGGCAAGGGACATTTCACAAAAGAGCTAGAAGATGCGATGCTCGCAGGTGATGCGGACATCGCTGTACATTCACTCAAAGATGTTCCAACGTATATCCCTGAGGGTTTGGAACTGGCAGCGGTAACCCAGAGACAAGACCAAAGCGATGTCTTTCTTTCGCATAAATTTGCGAACCTGGAGGAACTGCCAGAGGGTGCAGTGGTGGGGACAACAAGTTTACGACGACGCATGCAATTGCTTAAACAGAGACCCGACCTGAAAGTAAAAGATCTACGGGGAAATGTCAATACACGTCTTCGAAAACTTGCTGAAGGTCAGTACGATGCAATTATTCTTGCCTATATCGGACTGCATCGTCTGGACCTTCTTAAAGATATCCCTTTCACCGATAAACTCTCTTTGGATATGATGATACCGCCAATGGGACAAGCTGCTTTGGGTATAGAGATAGTACAGGGCAATGCAAAACTAAGCGAAATAGCCGAATTTTTGAAAGATGAAAATACCTACATAGCGACACAGATAGAACGTGACTTTATTGCGGCAATCGGTGCAGGATGTTCCGCTCCGGTGGCATGTAATGCCGTTATAATGGAAGGTGAAGTCACGTTTCGTGTTATGTTGGGCTTTCCTGACGGCACTAATGTCATGCAGGAAAAAATTGTTGCTGCCGTCAGTGATTCACAAGGTATTGGTGCAGCCTTGGCGCAAAAAATGATAGACAATGGCGCATTGAAGCTCCTTAAAGATGCTGAGAAAATTGCGTTTAAAGATGAAATGCCGCAGCGGATCTAGAAGTAGACATCTGCTTCAGATAGAGTCATACGCTTTTCTTTCTATGGTTATTGCAGCGACCATATGCACAACAGAGTTATAAAAAAACCTCAAGAGATAAAATGCAAAAAACAATCAACCTGTTACAAAAACACAACGAACTTACTGTCATAGACGATGAACTTGACATCTACCTGGAGATACCGCATCTTGCCTATATGGAAGTGAAAAAGAAAGACGGCGGCAAAGCACTCCTTTTTACGCACCCGGTCGACCGCAAAAATGACAAACAGTTCGATGTACCGGTCCTTATGAATGTCTTTGGCTCTTACCGACGGACTGAGATGCTTTTTGGCCGAAAGATCGAGTCTGTTGCTGATGAGATCACCAAGCTGCTGCATATGAAACCGCCGGAAGGTCTCGGTAACAAGATATCGATGTTGGGTGATCTGTTCCAGATGAAAAATGTTTTTCCGAAGCGTTTGAAAAAAGAGGGCGAATGTCAGGCTGTTAAACAGATCGGCGATGATGTCAATCTGTATGACCTTCCGGTTTTGACGACATGGGAACAAGACGGCGGCCCGTTTATAACAATGGGGCAGGTCTATACCCAAAGTCTGGACGGACAGATGGTGAACCTGGGGATGTACCGTCTTCAAGTATACGATAAGAACCATCTGGGAATGCATTGGCAGATCCATAAAGATGCATCCCACTTTTTTGACCAGTATCAGCGTGTGGGAAAAAAGATGCCGGTGAGCATCGGTATCGGCGGAAACCCTCTGTATACATGGTGTGCGACGGCACCATTGCCGTACGGCGTGAATGAACTCCTTCTGTACGGATTTATTACAAAACAGCAGGCCCAGGTCGTCAAGTCGATTACGACACCGCTCTATATTCCCAAAGATGTCGATTACGTGATCGAGGGGTGGGTGGATCCGCTAAGTATGAAGATCGAAGGACCGTTTGGAGACCATACCGGTTATTACACACTCGAAGAGCCTTACCCGGTGATGGAAGTGAGTGCGATTACCCATAAAAAAGAGCCGGTGTTCCTGGCAACTGTTGTCGGAAAACCACCACTTGAAGATAAATATATGGGTTGGGCGACAGAACGTATTTTTCTGCCGCTGCTTAAGACAAATGCGCCGGACCTTATCGACTATCATATGCCGGAAAACGGCGTCTTTCACAATCTGATCCTGGCGAAGATGCAGCCCCTTTATAAAGGCCATGCCAAACAGTTTATGCATGTCTTCTGGGGAGCAGGGCAGATGAGTTTTGTCAAACATGCACTCTTCATCGATGAAAAGGGACCTGAACTTGGAAATTATTTTGCTATGGCCAAATATGTTCTGGACCGTTTTTCGCCAAAGATGCTGTTTATCACAGAAGGGATTACTGATGCCCTTGACCACTCAAGTCCCGAAGCCCTTGTCGGTGGAAAACTGGGTATTGATGCGACGATGAAATTTAGCCCTGCAATGCCGGAGCTTGTTAGTGATGAAAAACTGTTGGCGTTGGTCAAAGAACGAATGCCCGAAGTAGAAGATCTTCGCCAATACATGTTAATGACACCGAATCCGATCACAGTGATCACAGTAAACAAGACCAAAAAGATAAAAGAGTCGTTGACAGCGTTAGGTGACCTCAAAGAATATCTCCGTATCGTTGCATTTGTTGACGTTAAAAATAATAACATTGATAACCCTTATATGTTGACATGGCGCATCGTCAATAACCTGGATGCACAACGCGATCTTAGTATTATCGATAATGTTGTCTATCTTGATGGTACGAATAAAAATACGATAGACGGCTTCCAGCGCCGTTGGCCGGATGATGTTACATGCACACAAGATGTCATTGATATCTTAAAAAACAGAGGTCTATGGGATCTTAATGTCGAGTTGGAAAAACACTACCAGCTATAGCAATTTCTGCTAAATAACATTAATTGTTTATTAATGTTATTTATATTACTTTTTCTTATTAAAAATTCGTTACATCTTCTCATATCTTTGTTATTGCTCACAATTTAGCTTGCTGGTTAAGGCTAATATTATTTTTGATAATGTAACATAGATACAATATTAAGAAATGAGGTCGCGTGTATATGAGAAAGATTATAATGTCTGTACTTGCGTTAACTGTATTGGGACTTGGTTCTGCTGAGGCAGCGGTGTACAAAGGTCAGAAGGTCTACATCAAGAAATGTCGTAAATGTCACGGTGGCGGACTTGAAGTCGCAGCATCGAAGAAGAAAAGGACATGGAAGAAGCTGATGAAGAATAAAGGCGAAGGTTTAGCAAAACTGCATATCGAAAATGACAAAGCGAAAAAGTCTAAGTCATATTTTGAAAGTAAAAAATATCAAAAGAGTTCTAAACACCTTAAAGACTTTTTGGTTGAGTATGCTAAAGACAGCGGTAACGTTCCAGCCTGTAATTAATATTTCTCTACATTAAGAAGGCTCTGCCTTCATCCTCGATCCAACATATTTAAAATCCCCATAATTGACAAAATCACCCTACAAATTTAAAGCATTGAAAAAAATCAGGTAAAATACGAAAACTATTTTCACACCTCTACTATGTGTGTTATTACGGGAGCTGAAATGGATAAAATGTGGTCTGGTCGTTTTAGTGAAGGTGCTGCTTCACTTTTGGATGATTTTAATGCATCAATAATGTTTGATCGACGTCTTTATAAAGAAGATATAGAGGGTTCACTTGCCCATGCTGCAATGTTGCATGCACAGGGTGTTCTGAGTGCTGAAGAACTTAAGGCTATTCAAGACGGCATGGCCCAAGTCCTGTCTGAGATCGAATCCGGCGAGTTTGAGTGGAAGATCTCGGATGAAGACCTGCATATGGCAATTGAAAAACGTCTCACAGCGATTATCGGAGAAACAGGTGGAAAATTACATACGGCACGTTCTCGTAATGACCAGGTCGCGGTTGATTTTCGTCGCTATGTTCTTCGTAAAGACCGGGAGATCGCACAACTGCTAAAAGCACTGCTTGAAGTGGTTGTCGAGATCGCTTCTAAACATACGGAAACATTGATACCGGGTATGACCCATCTTCAACACGCACAACCGATTAATTTCGGTTTCCATATGCTTGCCTATGCCTCTATGTTTAAACGTGATATTGAACGTTTTGAAGACTCCAGACGTCGCAATAATATTTCCCCTTTGGGTTGTGCAGCGCTTGCCGGTACGCCGCACAACATCAATCGTGAGATGACAGCTTATGCACTAGGTTTCGACAGTGTCAGCGTCAACTGTTTAGACACGGTCAGCGACCGTGATTTTGCACTCGAGATACTCTTTAATATTTCAACGATGATGATGCATATCTCGCGTTTAAGTGAAGAGATCATTCTCTGGTCGAGTTACGAATTCGGTTTTGTAGAGCTCTCTGATGCGTATTCGACAGGCTCGTCGATCATGCCTCAGAAAAAAAATCCCGATGTTCCTGAACTCCTCCGTGGAAAGACAGGGCGTGTGAACGGTAATCTTATTTCATTGCTGACGGTCATGAAAGGCTTGCCTCTAGCCTACAATAAAGATACGCAAGAAGACAAAGAGGGTGTATTTGACAGTATTGATACTGCGGAACTCTCTTTGAAAATCCTTGCAGAAGCACTTAAAACTATGACCATTAA
>JBFEJN010000054.1:0-15527 GCA_041553195.1 Sulfurimonadaceae bacterium | reverse complement strand
GCATAGAAGGATATCTCAAAAGAAAAGTGAGCAGATCTCACTTTTTTTTGAGTAAAGTCGGATTGATGGAGCTTCTATGATCGTAGGCATAGAAGGAACCATTGAGCATAAAGAGCCGACCCTGGTGCATGTGAACACCAACGGGCTTGTCTATGAAGTGTTTATCTCCCTTCACAGTTACAGTGCGATTTCAGCAGATCGTGTCAAACTGCACACCTCGCACATTATCCGTGAAGATGCGCAGCTTCTCTATGGGTTTATCGAAAAAAGCGAAAAGGTCCTTTTTGAGCGACTGGTCAAGATCTCGGGCGTCGGTCCCAAGGTGGCCATGGCGATCTGCTCGACTTTTACGGCGGCGCAGTTCGGTGAGGTCATCGCTATAGGCGACATCAACCGGCTTAAAAAGGTCCCGGGTATCGGGCCTAAAAGTGCCGGGCGCATTCTGGTCGAGCTCAACGGGTTTGACGCGGTACTCAGCGATCAGGGCTCTATGGCTAATCCTGCCGCAAGCGAAGCGGGTATGGCCCTTGAATCACTGGGCTTCAAAAAAGAGCAGATATCCAAAGTGTTGAGCGACTGCAGCGCGACTGACACTCCGGGCTTGGTCAAAGAAGCCCTTAAAAAATTACAAAAACTCTAAAGGACTATGTTGAAGTTAGCAATACTATTTGGCGGTGCCAGTTACGAACATGAGATCAGTATCGTCAGTGCGATCACGGTAAAAGAGAAATTACATAATTTCGAATTGGAGTTTATTTTCTGTGACCAGGATCACCGGTTTTACAAGATCGATGCCAGTGCGATGATGGCAAAGACCTTTGCATCAGGCGCGCACAAAAAGCTGACGCAGCTCTCTCTTGAGAATGGGGCCTTTGTACAGAAAAAGATGTTCGGTTCCGAGCGTCTGGAGATGCCGGTCCTTAACCTTATCCACGGTGCTGACGGTGAAGACGGTACCATTGCTTCACTGCTGGAGTTTTACGACATCGACTATATCGGGCCGCGTCCGGCCGCCTCGGTTTTCAGTTATGACAAAACGCATACTAAATGGTTCGCCGAGGCGATCGGTGTTAAGACGGTCGCGTATGAGAGCCTGAATGTCAACGACGCGCGTGTTATCAGTACACAGCTGCCGTTCATTATCAAGCCGGCCCGTCTGGGCAGCTCGATCGGTGTGAGTGTTATCAAAGATGTTTCACAGATCGAGTACGCACTCGACGTCGCCTTTGAGTTTGACGACAACATCATCATCGAACCGTTCATCGACGGGGTCAAAGAGTACAACCTTGCAGGTTACGGCGCTAATGGCGGGATCCATTTTTCTATTGTCGAAGAGCCGCAGAAAAACGAGTTCTTGGATTTTGACAAAAAATACCTCGACTTCTCACGTTCATCAGCTGTGAGTGAGGCACAGATCGACAGCGAACTTGTCTCAGAACTTGAGAATACCTTTGCGAAGATCTACGCCAATATGTTCGAGGGAGCACTGATCCGTTGTGACTTCTTTGTGGTCGATGGTGAAGTGCTGCTCAATGAGATCAATCCGATTCCGGGCTCGATGGCAAACTACCTGTTCGCTGACTTTGAACATGTCATCAACACTTTACTGGCAAACTTGCCGCAGAAACGCCGTCCGCAGGTCAACTATCAGTACATACATTCTATCAACCAGGCAAAGGGGAAATAACGTGGCCATTAAATCGATTCAGTACAAGCAGCAGACGTTTCAAGTCTCGTATGATGTTGTCAATCCTGAGAAGAGCAAGACGCTTATCTTTCTACACGGCTGGGGCTCAAATAAAGAGTTGATGAAAAAAGCTTTTGAAAATACCATGGATGCATTTCGCCATGTCTATATCGATCTGCCGGGGTTTGGGAACAGCACCTGTAACCGTGCTTTGGTGACAGAAGACTATGCAAATATTCTGGAACTTTTTTTAGCCCAGATCAATGCAAACCAGGACCACATTGTACTGGGGCACTCTTTTGGCGGCAAGGTGGCGCTGCTGCTGAACCCTCAGATCCTTATTCTCGTCGGAAGTGCGGGTATTCCTGTGCCGAAACCGCTGAAGATCAAAGCCAAGATCGTACTGTTCAAAGTCTTAAAACATCTGGGACTCTCGAAGTTACGTTCGATGTTTGTCGCAGAAGATGCAAAAGAGCTTTCAGAGATCATGTACCAGACCTTTAAAAACGTGGTCAATGAAGACCTGACGTCGGAGTTCAAAGAGTACAGCGGAACGGCCCTGTTGTGCTGGGGTAGAGATGACACGGCAACACCGCTTTTTACTGCGCAGAAGATCAACGATCTCATCTCCGACTCCCGTCTTGTAATCTTTGAAGGCGACCACTACTTCTTTTTGAATCAGGCGGATATGGTCGCCAAAGAGATCGAGAAAACAGTTCTGCAAACACTGCAGCACTAGGGTCTGGACGTGGATATCTCAGCTTTTTCGATCAACATCATTTTTGTGATGGCCCTGGGGTTTTATCTTATTACGAACCTGCAGTGGTATGACTATAAAATTGAACGTGTGGTCCGTAACCACCATAAGCCGCTTTGGCATCTTGGACTTTTTATTCTCCCTTTTGTTCTTCATTTTGTTTTGCCGCAATACTTTACTGTCGTTCTGGCCATTTATTTGGTCGCACTCGGGCTCTGGTACTATAAGCTCGACAAAAAACTGGTCTTTACATGGCGTGTCAAGCGTTTTTTGATCCTGCTTTTCGCCCTGACTTTTTTTATCAACATGCTCACCATGATCAAAGGGTTCAACGACCTTAGTTTCGTCTTTCTGCCGCTGTTGCTGACCTATATCGGGAGTAAGGCTGCCGAAAACTATATGTTCATGGTCTACAAAAAGCAGGCGCAGAAAAAACTGATGGACCGTAAAGAGCTCAAGATCGTCTGTGTGACAGGCAGCTACGGCAAGACCAGTATGAAAAACTTCATCGCCCAGGTGCTTTCCAAAAAGTACAAGGTCTATGCCACACCGCGCAGCGTCAACACCATTGCCGGTCTGGTACGCGACGTCAACATGGACCTTCCCGATGACTGTGAGGTCTATGTCTGTGAAGCGGGTGCGCGTCTTCGCGGTGACATCTACACCATTGCCCAGTTCCTGCACCCGCATATTGCCGTGGTTGGCAAGGTCGGTCCGCAGCACCTGGAATATTTTAAGAGCATAGAAAACATTCAACGTACCAAACTTGAGATCATTCAGTCTGACCGTCTTGAAAAAGCCTTTGTCCATACCTCGGTGACGAATGAGCCGCATGACAAAGTGGCCTTTTTCGGCGATGCGGTCAGTCATGTAGAGGCGACCCTGGAAGGTCTCTCTTTCGACATGCAGCTTCATGGCGAAAGTCTTCATCTTGAGACCAAGGTCCTTGGCAGTTTTAACACCATTAACCTTGAAGCCTCGGTCCTGGTAGCGGATGCCCTGGGGATGAAGAGCGAAGAGATCGTACAGGGTATTCATGATCTTGAGAGTGTCGAACACCGTCTGCAGCGTATTGATGCCGGTGGCAAGATCATTCTCGACGATGGTTACAACGGCAACATTGACGGCATGCTTGAGGGGGTTCGCCTTCTCTCCCTTCATCCGGGACGCAAGGTCATTGTGACACCGGGTCTGGTCGAAAGCACCGAAGAGCTGAACCTTGAGCTTATAGAAGCGATCAACAGGGTTTGTGACGTTGCTATTGTCACGGGGCAGCTGAATGCCGAACTCTTTGACAAAAATCTCAGGGTTGCCGAAAAGATCATGCTGGGTGACAAGAGTCAACTTGTCAAGGTGTTAGGCGAACGCACCAAAGCAGGGGACATCATCCTCTTTGCCAACGACGCGCCCAATTTCATCTAATGACTGATACGCTCTTCCTTCTTAAAAAAACAGTTGGTGAGCTGATGAACCCGCTCTCAATAGGCCTGTTCATTGCCGTTCTCGGTCTTAGTGCCCTCTATCTTGAGCGGCTACGCACGGCCAAGCAGCTTCTTTCCCTCTCTTTTGTCTGGATCGCTCTTTTGAGTTACGGACCTATCAGTGACATGCTCGCCAAACCGCTTGAACAGAGCTTCCCGGCACTGATCGATACCCCGGCGGGTATCGACTATGTTTTGGTGCTCGGCAATGGGCATAAAAGTGATGCCGATCTGCCGATCTCCAGTCAGGTGAGCGCTACTGCTCTTAAACGTCTGAACGAAGGAATACGTCACTATTGGCGACTCCCGGGTTCCAAGTTGATCGTCTCCGGCTATAGCGGACTGCATGACCCCAATACGCATGCGGCTATGCAGAAAAACATGGCACTTTCTCTGGGTGTGGATGGGGATGACATTGTGATGTTTGAAACCGCAAAAGATACGGTTGAAGAGGCAATACTGATGAAAAAGATCGTTGGTGACAAGCCTTTTATTCTGGTAAGCAGTGCTACCCATATGCCGCGGGCATATAAGATCTTTACCGCACTCGGACTTAACCCTGTAGCGGCACCGACGGATTATTTTGCAGTCGGTGAAAGCGAGTGGCTGCACATGCCAAACGGTACTGCGCTCCATGGAAGCGAAAAGGCCTTTCATGAATATTACGGACTAATTTGGGAGTGGCTAAAACAATGGTAAAACGTTCTTTTCATCTTTTGGAATCATTGATAAAATGGATCGGTAATATCGCCGGTGTCGCTTTGGCCTTACTCGTTTTGCTGGTTGTCTACGATGCCTTGAATCGTTATCTGTTCCAGTCGGGTTCCATCGCCTTGCAGGAGCTGGAGTGGCACCTCTTTGACGTTGTTATTATGTTGGGTATCGCCTACACGCTGCAGCGCGCTTCGCATGTCCGCGTCGATATTTTTTACGATAGTTACAGTGACAAGACACGTCACATCATCAACATCATAGGGGCGCTCTTTTTTATACTCCCGTTCTCACTGCTTATCATCTATGTCGGATTTGACTTTGTACTGATGAGTTTCGAGCAGATGGAAGCCTCCTCGGACCCGGGCGGATTGCCGTACCGTTTCATCGTCAAGTCTTTGATGCCCTTGGCTTTTGTGCTGCTTATCGTCCAGAGTTTAAGCGACGTCTATAAAGAGTTTACCCATCTAAAGGCCCTCTCATGATAGCAATAGCGATGTTCGTCCTTGCCTTGGCTCTTTTGTTGTTGGGCATTCCGGTCGCCTTTGTCTTCGGCGGTGTTGCACTGCTCTTTGCACTGCTTATTCCCGAGTTGGGACTTGAGGTCTTTAACCTGCTTCCTTTCCGTATTTTCGGGATCATGAGCAATTCGACACTGATGGCGGTGCCACTCTTTATTGCGATGGGGCTGGTCATGGAGAAGTCGCAGATGGCAGAGCAGCTGCTGCTCTCCATGAGCCGCGCCTTCCGCAGTGTCCGCGGCGGTCTTGCGATCAGTGTCGTTCTTGTCGGTGCACTGCTTGCTGCGTCAACCGGGATCGTCAGTGCCTCGGT
This sequence comes from Sulfurimonadaceae bacterium, assembly GCA_041553195.1. Taxonomy (GTDB): domain Bacteria; phylum Campylobacterota; class Campylobacteria; order Campylobacterales; family Sulfurimonadaceae; genus Sulfonitrofixus. The sequence continues at coordinate 10,057 of JBFEJN010000054.1, read as the reverse complement.
GGTCATGCTGAGCGTGATCGCTTTGCCGCTGATGTTGAATGCCGGCTACAACAAAGGGTTGGCGTCGGGTACGGTCGCGGCGAGCGGTACGTTGGGGCAGATCATTCCGCCGTCGATCATTCTTATTATCCTGGGTGATGTCATGAGTGTGAGCGTCGGCGAACTCTTTATGGGTGCGGTCTTACCGGGACTGTTGCTGGTCGGTCTCTATATTGCTTACATCATCATTATTGCGTTAATTGTTCCCTCTATAGCCCCTCCAAGCGAAGAGATCGAACCGATAGGCTTACTTGAACTTGTACGTTCGATCTTTCCGCCGCTGCTATTGATGGTGGCCGTTCTCGGCTCCATCTTCGCCGGAATCGCTTCGCCGACAGAGTCGGCCGCTTTCGGTGTTATCGGTGCGCTGTTGTTGAGTGCTGCCAACAAGACGCTGAACTTTGAGATGGTCCGTTACGCCATGCTTGAAACGGTAAAACTCAGCGGCATGATTTTTATGATCCTTATCGGTGCGACCGCTTTCAGTCTGGTCTTTAATGAACTCGGCGGAAGCGACCTTGTCCTGGAGTTCTTCAGTGAAGATATCGGGAATGTATGGGTCTTTATCGCCGTTTCGATGCTGGCTATTTTTATACTGGGCTTTTTTATCGATTTTATCGAGATCTCGTTTATTATCGTACCGATCCTGGTCCCGGTTATGGATGCTTTCGGCATCGATCCGATCTGGTTCGCTATCTTGATCGCAATGAACCTTCAGGCTTCGTTTTTGACGCCGCCGTTCGGTTTGGCACTTTTCTTTTTAAAAGGGGCCGCCCAAAAGAGTATTACGACCATGCAGATCTATAAAGGCATCATTCCTTTTATCGCGCTGCAGATCCTGGCGCTTGGTCTTGTCATACTGTTCCCTGATCTCGTTTTTGCTTTTTTGTAAAAGAGGAAACCTGACAGCCGACGGCAAGAGAGTGCAGGGCTGGATCTCAATAAAACAGCAACGAAAATATGGGTTGTGAAATGTTTATTGAAGCGAGCAATTAACGCGCATTACTCGTTGTGGACTTTGATCTCTATACGTTTATTGAGTTTAGCGGCTGCAGGGTTGTTTCGATCGGCGATCGGTTCACTCTCTCCGCGCCCTTCGATGGTGATTCTCTCTGCGGCAACACCCTGTTTGACCAGGAATTCTTTGACGATAAGGGCACGTTTTACAGAGAGCTCCTGATTGTACGCACGGCGCCCTTTCGTATCGGTATGTCCAATGACTGTCAATCTGTTACTCTGACCTCTCAACTCCTGGGCATAGCCCTTGAGAATGGTTTTCGAATCCTCATCAAGGGTGTAGCCTCTAAAGAGGTAAGGGACAAAGAGTGTCAGTGAGGTGACGTGGTTGTTTTTGTCTCTGAGAGCTACTTCCTGTTGGGTCGGTTGCGGCTTTGTCAGGTTAAGGTCCTCTTTTGAGATAAAGACCGGTACAGGCGGTGCTACAGCGACAGCAGCGTGTTTGACGGTGTTGGTCTCTACCGGCTCCGGTGCCACATATTGGGCAGCCGGCGTATTGTCCTCATTTCCAAAGGAGTAGTCCAGACCCCCAAAGACCAGGATGTTGTTTTCATTAAAATCATGCCAGGTCACTACGGTTTCAAATTTGATCGCAAATTGATCTTTAATGTTGAGTTTAAGTCCTGCACCGGCACCTATAGTGAAGGAATCGGCGTTGACCTGTTCTGTCTGGCTGACAGACTGGTACCCCACACCTGCTTTCAAAAAAGGTGTCAGCAGTGATGTGTATTCAAGGTCATAGACACCGTTTAACATCAGCAGGTGTGAATTGACGGTAGCATCGGATTGGTGGAGTTTGATGTTGGGTGAATAGATATAGGTGAGTTCGGGTTTGATCAGAAAGTCGATGTTGTTGTATTGCAGCTGCAGTCCATAGGCATAACTGCTCTCCATTCCCGTAGAGACACCATTCTCTTTCAGTCCGATAATAGGAGAGATCTCATAAAGATACATCTGTTCGGCAAAAAGAGTGGCAGCACAAGAGAGACTAAGCAGGGTTTTTAGCATGGGTTAGGGCAACTTTTTTAAAAAATTATAGCGAAAAGAAGTCATGTTTTTGGATTAAGTATGAGTAATTATAAAAAGTTATAGTTATGTGGGAAGTATGGAAATGGTTTTCGCCTGTAAGCCCTATGCAGGATGCTGTGCCGTTTAGTCGTTTCGGCCGTTATTCTCTTTTAAAATGACGGTCACGCGTCTGTTCTTCTTACGACCCTCTTCTGTCGCATTATCGGCTATAGGATCTATCTCTCCCATCCCGTCAATTGTGATGCGGTTTGGATCGATCTGATTAATGATAAACTCGCGGCGTACTGCATTGGCTCTTTTAAGAGAGAGAGTCGCATTGTAAGAACGGGTACCCAGATTGTCAGTGTTACCGACGATGATGAGTTTTTTATTGATATTTGCAGGTTTGTTCAGCTCTTGTGCGTAGGTTGTAATAGACTCTTGCGAGGCAGTATCTGTCAATTGAGCCTTGCCAAAGTCAAAATGTATATTTTCAAGGGTAAACATTTTAACATCTTTCTGCGAGATAACAGGCGTTGCAATAACGACTGGAGTTTGAGAATCAACAGGTGTTGCACTGGGAACTGGCGTCTGGGCTTCATTGACGACTTTTGGTTCTTCACACGGCTCACACGTTTTCTCTGGAGGCGGTGCAGCATATTTTTGGCCGAATGCAAAATTGATTCCGCCGGTAGCCAACACATTAAAGTAATCTGCTCCAAACAGTGCAAGGGCTTCGAACTTCACTGCCCATTGATCGGTGATATAAAGTTTGAGACCTGCACCAGCATCCATGAACGGTGTGCTGTCGGGCGAATTGGCGACATTGGAAAAATTGACATATCCCCCTCCAGCTTTGACAAAAGGTGACAAAAGGTTGGTGTAGGGAAGATCATAGACACCGTTCACTGTCATCATGCCATAGCGGGTACGGCTCTCTTGAATGTCAACATAGAGTGGAATATCTTGAGAATAGACAAAAGCGACCTCCGGTTTGATAGGGAAGTCCACGTCTTTGTATTGAAACTGTACCTGGTACGCCACACTTCGGCCGATATTTTGTTCGAAGCCATTCTCGGAGTCACCAAGAAGAAGAGAGATCTCATAGTCATAGCCTAGTTTTTTCTCGTCTGCAAACAACACCACCGAGAGAAGAAAGAGTAAAACCAGATGTTTCATAACGTTATATATACCTATATTGTGACTAATTGATAAATTTTTTTAGTGTAACAGAATGATTAATAAAACAGTCTTATTGTAGGGGAATTTAATCACAATTACATCAAGTAAAAAGAGAACTCTGTTATACTTTTCGACTATAACATCGTAAAGGTCGTGAATGTTTGATGAAAAAGAGATACTGTATGCCCCTTGGCGCAATGATTATGTGAGCGGTGAACGGATAGAAGGGTGTGTCTTTTGCCATATCAGCAACCATTCAGATGATGATACCGATCTTCATGTCCTGTACAGGGATGAACACTGTTTTGTCGTTATGAACCGGTATCCGTATACCCCGGGTCATTTTATGATCATTCCTCATCTGCATACTGATACACTCGAAGCGTTGGAAAGTGAAGTATGGCTGCATATGAGCGACCTGGCACAAAAAGGAGTACGGCTTTTGAAAGAGTGCTTTAATGCTCAGGGTGTAAACATCGGAATGAACCTGGGCAGTGCTGCAGGAGCAGGTATAGCTGACCATATCCATATGCACCTTGTGCCGAGATGGCGGGGGGATACCAACTTCCTTACCTCCATAGGGGCGACAAGGGTCTACTCGACGGATTTTGAGAAGATCTACCAAAAGATCCTCTCCGAGATCCCAAACTATTTTACAGAAAGTGAGTCAAAATGAGTGTTTTACTAGAGTTTGCGATGTTCCCGACCAGCGGTGACTGCCGTGACAGCGCGTCGGTCTCAAAATATGTCAGTCGTATTATTGACATGATCGACCAGAGCGGGGCAGCGTACCAGTTGACACCGATGGGGACTATTGTCGAGACGGAGACGATACGCGAGGCCCTGGACATTATAGAAAAGTCGTATGAAGCCTTGGGCGATTGTGAACGGGTCTATTCGTCACTGAAGTTCGATATTCGAAAAGGAAAGGGAGACCGTCTAAAGACGAAGATCGCGTCCGTAGAGCGTGAGATCGGTCGTGAAGTTAGGAAGTAGCGGTCTACTTCTCCTCTTTGTCCTCTTTTTTACTCTTTAAGACATAAAAAGCCACACCAAAAATGACAAGCATTAAGAGCATATTGATAGAGGTTGACGAGACATCCAGGTTTGGAAGCATAGAGACTCCTTGAGTTTTATCGGTATTGTACCGTTTTAACAACAGAACAATGATGAATGTATGTGTTGTCAGATTCTAATAATTGAGCTGAAGGGCTATTTCGTGAAATGCGTCTGATATGTGGATGAAAAAGAGAGCCTTGGATAACCAAGTGGATGGGGTAGAGGGATTCGAACCCCCGAATATCGGTACCAAAAACCGAGGCCTTACCGCTTGGCGATACCCCAATATTAATGAAAGTTGTTTTTATATTTGGTTGCGGAAACAGGATTTGAACCTGTGACCTTCGGGTTATGAGCCCGACGAGCTACCGAACTGCTCTATTCCGCGACATGTATAAAAGAGTAGAACCTCTTTAAGGCCGAAATTATAGGCAAAACAGGCTTCTTTGTCAAGGCTGTCATCCAAATACTATGGAATTTGAACTAACGAATCCACTTGAGATGAATTTATGATGAAATTGACTATAATCCAGGCTAACAACATGCCTCTTTCAAAGAATACATAGATCTGTGATGTGGCAAAAATATTAAAAGAAGTGATTTGAATGACACCCATACAACGCGTATTAGAAGCGATAGAAGAGATTAAAAAAGGGAAGATGATCATCATGTGCGATGATGAAGACAGAGAAAACGAGGGCGATCTTGTTTATGCTTCTGTCTTCTCCACGCCCGAACATGTAAACTTTATGGCTAAGGAAGCCCGTGGTCTCATCTGTGTGACATTGAGTAATGAGATCGCGGAACGTCTTGAACTCAAGCCGATGGTCAGTTCAAACAACTCCATGTATGAGACAGCTTTTACGGTATCTGTTGATGCAGCAGATGCCTTGACCGGTATCTCTGCAGTCGAGCGTGATATGACGATCAACATTTTGGCCAACCCTTTAAGCAAGCCGACGGAGCTTGCACGTCCAGGACATATCTTTCCACTGATCGCAAAAGATGGTGGGACACTGGTCAGAACAGGACACACGGAAGGGTCTGTCGATATCTGCCGTCTGGCAGGACTGAATGGCTGCGGTGTGATCTGTGAGATCATCAAAGATGATGGTGAGATGGCCCGTCGCGATGACCTTGATATCTTTGCGGAGAAACACGGTCTTAAAACGGTCTTTATATCGGACATTGTCGAGTATAGACTGGCGAACGAGATCCTGGTCAAGGCCAAAAGTGAAGAAGAGATCGAGTTCTTCGGTATGAATGCACAAAAACGCACCTTTGTCGACCATGAAGGCCTGGAACACACGGCGATCGCCTTTCACCATGTCGGTGAGACAGCCAATGTCAAAGTCCATAATGTTATCTCGGACATGGCGCTTCTGCTCGATCAGGGACGTTATAAGCAGCTTGTCGATTCTATAGAGTATTTAAAACTCAATGGCGGGGTTCTTCTGTTTATTAACAACCCTGAACAGAGCCACAATACGATGAAAGAGTTCGGGGTGGGCGCACAGATCCTGAAACTCTACGGTATTGAACATATGCGTCTTCTTACCTGTTCTACCCTGCCGGAGTTTGTAGGACTGAGCGGCTTCGGCCTTGATGTAACAGAGACGATAAACCCTTCCCAAGATTAGTATGAACAAAGCGGAGCAAAAACGTCTGGGTGTAACGATAGAACGTGATCTTGAATCGTTAAGAAAAGAGATTCAAGCCCTCGAACGTCAACTTCAGCCCATCGCGCCGGATTGCTCTTTGGGAGAGCTGTTGCGCTCCGAGATGATGCAGGGCCAAGAGGTGCTGAATCTGGCCTATGTCGAGGCAAAAAAACGTTATAATCGTCTACTTTATGCACAAAAACATATCGAAGATGAAGGCTACGGTCTCTGTGTGGATTGCGAAGAGCCCATTGCCTTTGAGAGGCTGCTGTTAATACCTGAAGCCAGATATTGCATTCGCTGCGCGAAGGAGAGAGATCTATGATAGGCAAGATCAGATCTATATTCAGTTCAACACCCAGAGAGACTCCCACCATTACAACCGATCTGCATTCACATCTTATACCGGGCATTGATGACGGTGCCAATGAGATGGACGAATCCATCGAGATGATCGAGTCTTTTGTGGCACAGGGCTATACGAAACTTATCACCACCCCCCATATTATGAGCCATCGTTATCCCAATACGCGGGTGATTCTCGAAGAGGGGCTTTCCAAACTCAAAGCAGAACTCAAGCTTCGCAAGATCGACATCGAGATCGAGGTCGCCTCGGAGTACTATCTTGACGATACCGTAATGGCACTGGTCGAACAAGGTGATATTATGACCTTCGGCAAGAACTATATGCTGTTCGAGATGTCGTATGTGCAGCCGCTGCACCATCTTGACGAGATGCTCTTCGAGATCAAAGTGGCCGGTTATACTCCTGTTCTGGCCCATCCTGAACGCTATGTCTATATGCACGATGACTTTGGCAAATACGAACGTTTGAAAGAGAAAGGGGTGCTGTTTCAGGTCAACATTCCCTCCCTTGGCGGGTACTACTCCAAGCCTATTCAAAAGGTGGCAAAAAAGATCGCACAGGCCGGAATGATCGACTTCGTCGGTTCGGATGCCCATAAGATCCGTCATCTTCATGCCCTGCAACAGGTAAAGGCGCAAAAAGCCTATGCGAAGATCTTCGAAAACAACACCATCTTGAACAATACACTCTAAGGTACGTCCCCATGCAACTACGAAATCTCATATTAGTCACAACACTCTTGGTCACGTCGCTTTTTGCGCAACAGTCAGAACCGATAACACTCGACAAAAAGATCGCCTCTCTTGTCGTTCTGGGCTTTCATGGTACCGAAGTGACACCGCAGAGTACGATTGCCAAAGAGATCAGCGAGGGGCTGGGCGGGGTCATTCTTTTTGACCAGGACCCGATGAACAAGATGAAGCGAAAGAACATCGTCAACGCCGCGCAGCTCATCAAGCTTGATGCCGACTTGCAAGCCGTCTCTAACGATAAGTTGTTGATCTGTGTCGATGAAGAGGGCGGCAAGGTGGCCCGCCTGAAAGCGAAAGACGGGTTTGAGACTTTTCCGTCTGCAGAGGATGTGGCCAAGGGGAGCCAAGAGGAAGCGGGCAAGTATTATGATGCCATGGCCGAGATGTTAGCCAAAAACGGCATCAACACCAATTTCGCACCGAGCGTGGATCTGCTTTTTGGCTACAATCCGATCATCGCGGGCAAAAAGCGTTCGTACTCGAGTGACCCCGAAGTGGTCAGTACCTACGCCTCTATCTTTGTCGAACAACACCGCAAGAACCATGTCCTGACGGTTATTAAACATTTTCCGGGACACGGCTCGTCAAAAGCGGATTCGCACAAAGGGTTCACGGATGTCACCAACACATGGACCTCAAAAGAGCTGGAGCCTTTTCAGAACATGATCGAAGCGCAACACGTCGACATGATCATGACGGCCCATATTTTTAACAAAAACCTCGATGCCAATTACCCTGCGACGCTCTCCTACAAGGTCAACACGGAGCTGCTGAGAAACCAGATGCATTATGCCGGCGTCATCATCACCGACGACCTGCAGATGGCGGCAATCCATAAACATTACAGTCTGAAAGAGACCCTGACGCTGGCACTGAACTCGGGTGTCGACATTCTTCTGTTCGCCAACCAGTTGGCAGAGCCTTTACGGCTTGAGACGATTGTCAGTGTTGTTAAAGAGCAGATCAAGGCCGGGAAGATTAAAGAAGAGCGGATTGATGAGGCGTTTGGGCGGGTGCAGAAATTAAAAGAGAGACTGTAAAGTTGTAACGCCACTTTTGAACTCTTTAGTATTTTGATATATTTTAGGTCCATATTTAGGCCGAAACATTCTTTTTTTCTTTTTTGAATATATTGGTTGTTTTAATATCCTTGACTTCTCTTTCCTTTTTTTCTCCGCAAAAAAACGAAACCAAAAAAGCTCTCGTGACGGCTTCGAGCCCGACAGCTGTCGGGTACCTTCCTTTCACTCGTTTCCTTCCTAAAAATCCCTAACTCGCTACGCTCAGACAAAGTGATTTTCTTAACGGAAGTCCACTCCTTGCAGTCAGCTCTGTAGATGCCACGAAAAAAGCAAAGCGGTAACGCATTGATTAACGTAAAAGCTTTCGCTTTTATCCCTGTTTGAATATTTGGAGGATAAAGAGTTGGTAGTGTCGAAAAAGCTGATTGATCGGAGTTCCAGTAAATATTGGCGTCTAACCGCCAATTAGCCCGGAAGCCGATAAGTCTTTTAGTAAGAAGAGTTCATAGTGCCGAAGGGTATTGCACTTCTTCTTTTTCGTTAGGTTCTCTTCTTCTGCATGACTAGGTGAATTGCTAGCAAGAGAGGATGCCCTGGGGTGCAAGAAGATAAAACGCTAAAGCGTAATGCAGGGTGGCACTTAAAAGGCTAAAGCCTTATGCAGGACAGAACTAAATTCTGTATCGTAAAATGCCACATCGTAAAAAGTGACATACTAGTGCTATGAAGTAATTAAAAAAGCTTTCTGATCAACCATTTTGCATATGTTTCAAGAATCACAATAATGCTGGCTATGAGTGGATGCAGTTCGGACAACACCGAAGCGAGCACAGACAGCACAGCAAGCTGTAGGTGAAACAGTGCTGGTCTATCCAAGCGACATGGTAACATCCATCTCTTTTAAAATTTTGTTTTTGAGCTTTTCCGTCCCAAAAATAAGTTGATAACTCTTTATTCGACCACCCTTTTTTTTCATCAACCCTACCAAGTTAAAATACGGGTAGGATCAGGATTTGGATTAGTGTTGGTTGTTTTGTCACTTAACTGTCCAAAGTTATTGCTTCCCCATGTCCAAATCGTACCGTCTGACTTGACCGCTGCGGTATGGCTGTTTCCTGCGTTCACACTGTACCAGTCCATATCTCCCATAAGCTCTGGTGTGGGAAGAATTTGTGTAGACGTTGTCCCGTCACCGAGTTGCCCCAAATTATTCAGCCCCCATGCCCAGAGTGTACCGTTTGATCTGACCGCTGCAGTATGGTCGGCTCCTGCTGAAACCTGTTTCCAGTCTGTGACTAATGTGGCGGCTACCAGAGTAGGAATAAGCCGACGGACTATCGTTGCTGAATCGATACCCAACTGACCCGTGTCGTTATTTCCCCATGCCCAAATCCTACCAGCTCTTTTGAAGGCTACAGTATGGCTGGCTCCTGCTGAAACTTGTTCCCAGTTTGTATGATGCATGACTTCCTGCCTAGGGATAAGCTTTCCAACCGTTGTCCCGTCACCAAGTTGCCCAAAATTATTCCGTCCCCATGCCCAAAGCGTCCCGCTATATCTGACTGCTGTAGTATGGTTAGCTCCTGCTGAAACCTGTTTCCAGTCTGTATTATGTCTGTATTCCTGTGTAGGGACAAGCTTTTGAACCGTTGTTCCATCACCCAGCTGTCCGGAACCATTAGTGCCCCATGACCAAAGCGTACCGTCTGATCTGACCGCTGCAGTATGGTAGTATCCTGCTGAAACTTGTTTCCATGTCGTGGAATGTGTGGTTTCCTGGTTAGGTTGAAGCCTTCTTAAAGTTGTTCCTTCACCCAGCTGTCCATAAGCGTTGTATCCCCATGCCCAGAGTGTACCGTCTGATTTAATTGCTGCCGTGTATCCGTTTCCTGCTGAAATCTGTGTCCAGTCTGTATCATGTCTGTATTCCTGTGTAGGGACAAGCTTCTG
>JBFEJN010000053.1:0-15877 GCA_041553195.1 Sulfurimonadaceae bacterium | reverse complement strand
TAATTTTTGAAATTCATGATCTCAAGGACAGCTATGCACGACTTTACCTACTACAACCCGACCAAGATCGAATTTGGCAAAGATAAAGAGAACAATATCGGCCGATACATCAAAGAAGCCGGCATCGAAAATGTCCTGTTGATCTACGGCACAGGAAGCATTAAAAAGAGCGGTCTCTATGAACGGATCATCCATTCGCTCAACGAAAACGGCGTCGGCTACCGGGAGTTAGACGGTATTGTCAGCAACCCGCTGCTCAGCAGGGTAAATGACGGCATAGCTATTGCCAAAGCACACAAGTTGCAGGCTGTTCTCGGTGTCGGCGGCGGTTCCGTTGCCGACTCGGCCAAGGCGATTGCCGCCGGTGCCAAATACGACGGCGATGTCTGGGACTTTTTCATCCATAAAGCCGAGATCACCGAAGCCCTCCCCGTCTTTACGGTCATGACACTTGCCGCTACGGCCAGCGAGATGAACGGTAACTCCGTGGTCATGAACGATGCGACAAAACAGAAGTACTCTATCGGTTCCGTCCTGGTCAACCCGGTTCTCTCTGTCGTCAACCCGGCCTTAATGGCAACCGTAACACCAGAATACCTGGCCTACTCTGCCGTCGATATCATTGCCCACAGTATTGAGGTCTACTTTACCGCGTCAACACACCCGCATTTTAACTCCAGACTTGTCGAGTCCATTGTCAAAAGTGTCATCGAAACAACGGAAATTCTTTTAGCAGATCCGGACAACTACGAGGCCAGAGGCGAATTTGCCTGGGTGGCGACACAGGCTCTGAACGGCCTGACCCCTGCCGGAACCGCCGGCGGAAGTTTTCCAAACCACATGATAGAGCACGCCCTTTCCGCTCTCTACAATGTCGCACACGGCGCCGGCCTCTCCATCGTTATCCCGGCCTGGATGAAATGGTACAAAGAGCAGAACCCTGTACAGTTCGAACGCTTTGCACAAGAGGTATTTGGGCTTAAGGGTGCCGATGCCGGTATAGAGGCATTGGAAAAGTGGTTTGCTAAAATCGGTTCACCAGTTCGCCTGCAAGACGCCGATATTCCAAAAGAAGGTATCAACGCCTTGGCTCAAAATGCCAGTGAACTGGCCAGAGTATGGGGAATGGGCGAGCAGTACCAAAAAGAGACCATCGTCACCATCTTGGAAAAAGCATCAAAATAAGGAAAACACCATGACAAATGACTTCACAAAAGCAATGGACTTCAGACACGCCTGCAAGGCCTTCGATACAAACCGAAAAATCCCTGACGAAGAGATGCGCTACATTCTTGAGACAGGACGGAAATCACCCTCCTCATTCGGCATGGAAGCCTGGAAGTTCCTGGTCATCACCAATGAAGCCTTGAAAGCGAAACTGCGACCGGTATGCTGGGATCAGGAGCAGATCACCTCTTGTTCGCACCTGGTCATTGTGCTTGCAGCTATTGATAATGCCAGAGTCGAGAGCGGTATGCCTGCAAAAAGGTTCCAACGCAGAGAGATGCCGCAGGAAAAACTCGATTTTTATCTTGATCTTTATGGCCGTCATCTACAGACAACCTTGAGTTCAGACGAAAACATCTACTGCTGGACAGCCAGACAGTGCTATCTTGCAGCCGCCAATATGATGACAGCTGCCGCCTTTATTGGGATCGACTCCTGTCCGATAGAGGGTTTTGAGAAAAAGAATGTTGAAGAGATCCTTGATCTGGACACGAGCAAATACCAAGTCGCCTTAGTCCTACCGTTCGGTTACAGAATCAACGAGCAATCCCAACAATTACGTTTATCGTTTGAAGAAGTTGTCGAGTTCATTGACTAAAATATATAGACGTGCGTCCATCTTCAGTGGGTGCTCTCTCTTCCTGAGCCACTACTTCCTGTTTCTGCATTTTTAACGTTATTGTCGCTATGATATCAAAAATATCACCGAGGAAACAGCTTGGGCGAGCATCATCATGACCACCATCATCACCACAAAGTAAGTGGTAAACGGCTTTTCATCACTATCATCTTAAACATCATCATCACCCTCTCGCAGATCATTGGCGGTCTCTATTCGGGTTCGCTTGCTCTTTTAAGTGATGCACTGCATAACTTCAGTGACGTCATGGCGCTGCTCATCAGTTATATTACCAACCAAATGGCGGGACGCGCCCCCACCCACTCACAGACCTTCGGTTTCAAACGCGCTGAGATCCTTGCGGCCCTTTTCAATGCCTCGGTGTTGATCGGTATCGGATTCTTCCTCATCGTCGAAGCATTGCAGAAGTTCTTCCATCCGGAACCTGTCGGTTCCACCATCGTCATCGCGCTCGCTCTCTTGAGTATCGTCCTCAATGCAGCGAGTGTTCTATTGATCAAAGACGATGCCCACCACAACATCAACATCCGTTCTGCCTACCTGCATCTGCTCACCGACGTCATGACCTCTGTCGCCGTTTTGCTCGGTGGTGTCGCTATGTACTATTATGAACTCTATTGGATCGATCCGCTGATCTCGATCTTAATTGCCCTCTACCTTGTCTATGCTGCCTATGGAATTCTAAAAGATGCCACTATGATCTTAATGCAGTTCACACCTCAACATATCGATATTGCCGAGATCGAGATATTGGCAAACAATCACCCTGAACTCTACAACATTCACCATCTATACATCTGGCAGCTCAATGAGCATGAGATCTTTTTAGAAGGGCATATCGACTTTAAAGAGAATCTGTCGCTTAAAGAGGTAATGGATGTCTGTATGCAGATAGAGGCGAAGATCAAAGAGCGTTTCAACATCACGCATGTCACGCTGCAGAGTGAATACCTTAGAGAGGATGACAAAGCATTGGTCTTTGGATCGTAGTGTTAAACATGTGAAGAGATCTTTCTTGTCTCTTTCACACGCTCTTGACCGACCAATAACTCGAACGCTTTAGCAGTAATAGGTTTACTGTAGAGATACCCCTGCATCTCGTCGCAGCCATAGCCACGCAGCAGTTCGGCCTGATCTTCCGTTTCAACCCCTTCTGCAAGCACAATAAGTCCCAGACTCTTACCCATGTTGATGGTTGCTTCGACAATGATTCTGTCGTGCCTGTTCTCTTCGAGCTCGCTGACAAAACTACGGTCGATCTTCAGCTTGTCAAGCGAGAAGTTTCGTAAATTGGAAAGCGATGAATAGCCTGTCCCAAAATCGTCGATCGAAAAGCGAAAGCCAAGGTCCCGCAGTTTTTGTACATTTTCCTGTGCCAACACGTGACTTTGGATCAGAGAGCTCTCCGTGATCTCGAACTCTATCTTATCGATTCCCACACCGAACGACGCCAGGGTCTCCTCAATCATCGGGACAAGGTTTCTGTCACTTAGTTGACGGCGCGAAAGGTTGATCGCAACCAGACATGATGTAAATCCTTCTGCATTCCAAATAGCGATCTGTTCACATACCAACTCCAGAATACGTTTTCCAAGCTCGATGATCATGGAGCTTTTTTCAGCGATCGAGATGAGATGTTCGATATTGGTGTCTGACAAACAATCCTCACTGCAGCGTAACAGTGCTTCGATGCCGGTCAATTGACCTGTATTTAAAGAGATCTGCGGTTGATAGACCATGTAAAAACTGTCGTTTCGAAGGGCCTGCTTTATACCCCGTCCTACGCGAAAGATCTCATGCGACTGGTTGGAGAGTTCCGGGGAGTAAAACCCATAATTGTTTCTCCCCATCTGTTTGACATGATACATCGCAATATCGGCTTCATTGATCAGTTTTTCGACTTCGGTACCGTTGTAGGGGTAAATCGCTATCCCCATACTGACCGAAAGGTCAAACTCGACATCATTGACTGCTATAAGTTTGTCAAAGATTTCCAGCAGTTTTTTGGCAACATCTTCAACATCTTCCAGGGCATAGAACTCATCGATAATGATCAAGAACTCATCGCCGCCTAAACGACCGACCGTGTCCTTGGAACGAAGTGTCGTGGTAAGCATTTTTGCACAGATTTTCAGTAACTCGTCGCCATAGGCATGACCGAAATTATCATTGATATCTTTAAAGTTATCGATATCAAGGAAAATAACTGCACCCAAGGAGTCTGAGCGTTCCACGCGTGAAATAGAGACCTCCAAACGGTCATACAGTAAGACACGGTTCGGCAGGTCGGTAAGGGTGTCATGTGTTGCGATGTGTTCAAGCTGTTGACGGGAGTGTTTGATCTCTGAGATATCGGTCACCATAATGACACTGTTAAGCAGTTCGTTCTCTTTCATAATGGCATCCACCGACACCCAGACCAGCTTGCTTGTTCCCACTTTCGTTTTTATCTCAAGTTCACCGCGCCATGAACCGTTGTTGCGAATACCTTTGTCGATGATCTCGTAATTTTGATCACCGATGGTGTAGGCAAGTGTTGAGGAGTTCTGGCCGATCACATCGTCTTCTTTTGTACCTAAAAAACGGAGCATTGCAGGGTTGACCGCGATGACGCATCGCGATGCATCTTCGATCATGATACCTTCTGTCGCCTCGCGAAAGAGAGAATCAACGACTTCCATCATCTCTTCAGGATCTAAAATTTCCAACTGTTTGACAATAAAACTACACACCTTACACCCCTCTACTATTGTTTTCACTGTTCTGGTCTCAGCAAAACTATAAATATAAGAAATATTAATCTGTGATCAGTATATCGTGAAGAATAAAAAAAGGCAAGCAATAACAATATAGATTTAATTTTGTTAATAATTTCAGGATGTGTTTTAAAAAAAGATGAAGATGCAGTGACGAAATGATATGCCCAATCGTAACCTACATTTACGGTTACGTGGACGAATAGAAATAGTGTAACTAACGTTTTATAAGTTTAACACCCATCTCCATGTGGGTTGTATAAGGAAACTGGTCGAACGTCGCCATCGCTTCTATAGTGTGTGTTTTACTCAGGTATTCCAAGTCCCGTTTAAGTGTCTCCGGATTACACGAAATATAAAGAATGTGCGTAAACCGTGACGCAAAGCCACACGACTCTTCGTCCATCCCTGCCCGCGGCGGGTCTACAAAAATCGTCGTGAGCTCATAACTTTTAAGGTCGATCTCTTTCATGCGTCTGAACTCGCGTACCCCGTCAAGTGCCTGAACGAACTCCTCGGCGCTCATACGGACAAACTCGATGTTCTCAACACCGTTAAGTTCCATGTTCTTTTTAGCGGCACTGATAGAGGACTTCGAGATCTCGGTTGCCAGAACCTTATGGAACTGTGTCGCGAAAGGGATGGTAAAGTTACCTGCCCCGCAGTAGAGCTCAAGCAGGTCACCCGTGATCCCTTTGAACTGTTCCAGAGACCAGCCGACCATCTTTTCATTAACGCGTGGGTTCGGCTGCGTGAAACTGTTCTCGATGTGTCTGAACTTGTAACTTTTGCCGTTGATCGTCAGCGTCTCAGTGATAAAATCTTCACCCAGTACGACCTTCTGTTTTCGCGAACGGCCGATCACTTTGATGTTATGCTTTTCAGCCAGTTCTTTGGCCTGTTCCTGCCACGCCTCGTCAAGACGGCGGTGATAGAGCATTGAGATAGCGATCTCGCCCTCAGTGCTGCTCAAAAAGTCCAACCCGAAGAGTTTAGTTCCCATAGAAAGTTCTTTAATGCTCTCCAGCAATGGCCACATCAGCGCTTCGATCGGTTCGATCACCATCGGACACTCTTCAATGAGCACCATCTTCGCACCCCGTTCCATTGGGTTCATCGCGTAATGGATCGCATCTCCGACATGCCAGATCTTAAACTCGGCACGCGCACGGTAGTGACTCTCCGGTGAGAATGAAGGAACGATCTCACCACTGTACAACTCTTTGAACAGTTCGTTGATCTCTTCTGTCTTGTGCTTATGCTGCGCTTCATAGCCGCCCTCATACAGACGGCAGCTGCCGCATACGCCAAAGTGTTTACATTCCATATTTTCTACCCTGATTTTAGTCCTGACATTATGCCAAAGTGTTGATTTATACCTCCCTAAACCCACTATCTAATCTCAAATGCATCTTCTTACGGTAAAATAGCAATAAAAAATAAAGAACATATTTATGCAAACAGAACTTTCAATCGTTATTTTGGCAGCCGGTAAGGGAAGCCGTATGAAATCACCCAAGGCGAAAGTACTCCACACTATCAGCGGAAAGCCGATGCTCTATCATTCCATTAAAGCCTCGCTTGAGCTGACGGATGACGTCATCGTTGTGGTTGCCCACCAGAAAGAAGCGGTGATCGAAGCGATGAAAGCCGAGTTTGACAACATTACCTTTGTCGTTCAGGATGCCGAGAACTTTCCGGGGACAGGCGGGGCGATGATGGGCATCAACGCCAAGTATGACAAAGTGCTTGTCCTTAACGGTGACATGCCGCTGATCACGGCCGATGCGCTCAGCGGTTTTGTCGAGAGCAAGAGCGCTATCGTCATGTCCATCTTCAACCTCGAAGACCCCTCGGGTTACGGCCGCGTGGTCATCGACAAGCACGGCGTGCAGCGTATCGTCGAACAGAAAGATGCCACTCCCGAAGAGCTCTACATCAACTACGTCAATGCCGGTATCTACAGTTTCCGACGTGAGATCCTCGAAAAGTACATCCCGCTTCTAAGCAACGACAACGCCCAGAGCGAATACTATCTGACCGACGTCATCGCACTGGCCAAAGCAGACGGCATCAACATCGAGCCGCTGGAAGTGGACGAAGAGCACTTTAAAGGGGTCAACTCCAAGATCGACCTGGCCAACGCCGAAGAGATCATGCAGGCGCGTATCCGCAACAGATGGATGGCCGAAGGGGTTGTGATGCAGCTGCCGCGTACCATCTACATCGAAGAGAGTGTTGTTTTCGAGGGGGAATGTATCGTTGAGAACGGCGCCCGTATCTGCGGTGACTCAAAGATCATCAACTCCCATATCAAAGCGCACTCCGTCGTGGAAGATTCGGTCATGGAGAACTCCGACGTCGGACCTATGGCCCATCTCCGTCCGCTTTCCAACCTCAAAGAGACCCATGTCGGTAACTTCGTCGAAGTCAAAAAGTCGACGCTTGAGGGCGTCAAAGCCGGCCACCTCAGCTACATCGGCGACGCCGAAGTGGGGAGCGGTTCCAACATCGGTGCCGGTGTTATTACCTGTAACTACGACGGCAAGAAAAAGTACAAGACCATCATCGGTAAAAATGTCTTCGTCGGTTCGGACAGCCAGATCGTCGCACCGTGCACCATCGACGACGATGTCATGGTCGCTGCCGGAACAACACTGACCAGTGACCATGTCAAAAGCGGCGTCTTGATATTGAGCCGTGCCAAGATCAAAATAGTAGAGAACTTCTTTTACAAGTTCTTTGGAAAAGAGAAATCATGTTAATTCCTGAAAACCTGCTCGCAGGCAAGAAGATCCTTCTGGGTGTCAGCGGTTCGATCGCAGTCTATAAGTCTTTGGAGCTTGTCCGTCTTTTTGTCAAGGCCGGTGCCGAGGTCAAGGTCGTCATGAGCGATGCCTCCAAAAAGTTTGTCGCCCCGCTGAGCTTTGAGACACTCTCACGTAACAAGGTCCTCGACGAAGCAAGCGAGTCCTGGGCGGATGACCACAACCACATCAAGGCGACCCAGTGGGCCGATCTCTTTGTCATTGCCCCATGTACGGCCAATACGATCGCAAAACTGGCCAACGCTATTGCCGACAACATGCTGCTGCAGTGCGCCCTGGCCTACCCGGGTATCAAGATCATCGCCCCCTCTGCCAACACCAACATGCTGCAAAATCCCATAACCCAGGGATCGCTAAAGATGTTGAAGGTCTCGAATTACGAGGTCATTGACACCCAGGTCAAAGAGCTTGCCTGCCAAACGGTGGGTGACGGTGCTATGGCGGAGCCGCTGGACATCTTTTGGTACAGTGCCCGTACACTATTGACTGAAAGTTTCTGGAAGGACCGCATGGTCATCGTGACCGGCGGCGGCACCATCGAGAAGATCGATGATGTCCGTTACCTCTCCAACTACTCAAGCGGCAAAATGGCCTCATCGCTGGCGACTGCGCTCTTCTTAAAAGGCGCCGACGTCAACCTCATTGCAACGCGTTTCGAGTCAAATCTCTCCAAACATATCCATACCATCGATGTAGAGTCCTCAGACGAGATGTACGACTATCTCAAAGACTCCATACGAATCGCAAAAAAAGGGAAGATGAGCAAACCGTCCCTGGTCAATGACGAGACCCTTCAGCTGATCCAAAAAGAGCCCTATCTTTTTATGGCGGCTGCCGTCAGCGACTTTGTACCCCGTTTCCCGCAAGAGGGCAAGATCAAAAAGGTCCAGCTTGGCGAGACCTGGAACCTTGAGCTTAAACAGAACATCGACCTGCTCTCAGCACTTGAACGCAGCGGCATCAAGACCGTCGCCTTTAAGGCAGAGATGGACGCTGAAGCGTCTGTCAGACACGCCTCGGCCCTTATCGACACCAAAGAGGTAGACGCCGTCTGTCTGAACCTCTTAAAAGACAGCAGCAGTTTCGGTACCAGTGACAACCAGATCGACTTTATCACGGCGCACGGCATTGACAGCCTGCCGAAGATGGACAAACTGTCGCTGTCGTTGAGCATCCTCGATAAGGCTGCCCTTTTATGACAATGAACGCGCCTCGCCACATTGCCATCATCATGGACGGGAACGGCCGTTGGGCACAGCTTCAGGGTCTTACCCGTGTCAAGGGGCATGAGGCCGGTGCCGAAGTGGTTCGTGAAGTGACCAAATTTTGTGCCAACCATGAAGAGGTCGAACGTCTGACTCTCTACGCCTTCAGCACCGAGAACTGGAAACGTCCCAAACTCGAAGTCGAGTTTCTGATGAAACTGCTCGACCGTTACCTGCAAAAAGAGCTTGAAACCTATATGGAGCATAATATCCGTTTTGAGCCTATCGGCGATCTTTCCGGTTTTTCACGCCCACTCCTGACAACGATTGAGACGGTCAAAGAGAAGACAAAACACAACAGGGGACTGGTTCAGAGCCTTGCGCTAAACTATGGCGCTAAAGATGAACTGGTGCGTGCGGCCAACAGACTGGTCGGTGCCCAAAAAGAGATCACAGAAGAGAGTCTCAACAGTGCTCTTGACTGTACGATGCCGGTTGACCTTCTTGTTCGGACAGGTGGCGACCACCGCCTCTCAAACTACCTGCTTTGGCAGGCAGCCTATGCCGAACTCTTTTTTGTCAACACCCTCTGGCCCGACTTCTCAACCTATGAGCTCGAGAGCATTATTCATCAATTCACAACCATAGAACGCCGATTCGGAGGATTAAAATCGTGATAGGACTTATTGCATTCATCTTTGGGGCTGTCATCGGCTCTTTTTTAAACGTGGTCATCTACCGTCTTCCCCGCGGCGAAAGCGTCGCCTTTCCGGCCTCTCATTGTCAGAGCTGCAACACTGCGCTCAAACCCTACCACAACATTCCGATCGTCTCATGGCTCTTTCTGCGCGGTAAATGTGCCTTTTGCGGGAAGAAGATCTCTATTCAGTACCCTATTATTGAGACTCTGAGCGGTCTGCTTTTTATGAGTATCTTTCTGAAAAACGACCCCACTATTGCCACCTTGGGCATTGCACTGACCTTTTTGACACTGCTGACACTGGCCATGATCGATTTTTACTACAAGATGGTCCCGGACAGCCTCAACCTTCTTGCCCTGACACTGGCTATTATCAGTGTCAATGACCCGCAGATGCTGGGGCTGAACTTTGTTAACGCCCTGCTGCTTGCCGGCGGTTTTACACTGCTTCGATTTTACCTCTCATACTATCTGTATGCCCGGACAAAAGCCTTTGTCAAACCTGCCAAAAAACCCTCATGGATACGCAACTACAACCCGATGCCGCTCTATTTTGAGGCCATGGGTGAAGGCGACATCATGGTCGCTGCGACCATGGGCGCGCTGATGGGGATCAAACTCTCATTGGTCGCCGTCTTTTTGTCAGCCCTTATCGCACTGCCGGCGATCTTGCTGGTACGCGGTGAGGATGCCGAAAGCAAACGTCTGCCGTTCATCCCTTTCCTGGCACTGGCAGCCTACATCGTCTATATGCTTGAAACGCCTATTCTAGCCTTTTTGAAAGTTCTTTATGCATAGACTTCGACGGTACATCATATCGAACTTTTCACTCTCGTTCTTTTCGATATTCCTGCCGCTGTATGCCATCGCCTCTGTCATCTTTATGCTGAAACTGGCAACCTATACCGCCTATATCCAGCTTACCTTTTTTGAGATGTTCAAGCTCTATCTTTTTGTCTTGCCGGAACTCTTTTTCTATACCCTGCCGATTACCTTTTTTATCGCGGCAACGCTTGCGCTATTTCGCCTTTCGACCGATAATGAGATGGTCATCCTCTTTTCGCTCGGAATAAAGCCGAACTATCTCATAAAGGTGTTGTTGGTTCCTGCCTTCCTGCTTAGCTCGCTGCTGGTCTTCGACTTTTTCTACCTGTTCCCGCATGCCAAGACCCTCTCGATCAATTTTATGAAACACAAAAAAAGTGAAGCCAAGTTCAACCTCAGTGCATCGGAATTCGGTCACAACTTCGGCTCATGGCTCCTCTATATCGGTAAAGACAATGAGAACAACTCTTTTGGCGATGTCGTGCTCTTTAACAAAGACAAAGACGAAGAGATCGTCATCGGTGCGAGCAAGGCAACCGTTGACAACAGCGGCGGCGTCTTGCGCCTGGAACTCGAATCGGGTAAAGGTTATAACTACACGGACGACACCTTGACGCAGATGAAATTCGAAAAACTCTTCATCAACAATATTATGACGACCGATCAGCGAAAGTACCTCTCGGCCTACGACTACTGGTTTAACAATGAACCCGGCCTGCAGAAGATCCATACCAAGAAATTCATCTCCGATCTTATGCTCTCGCTCTTTCCGCTGCTGAGTCTCTTTATGGTCCTGGCGATCGGTGTCGCACACGTGCGTCATCAAAAAGCCTATATCTACCTCTTTTTGTTTCTCTCGATCGTCGGCTTTTACGGGCTCAGCATCGGCCTCGTCAACGTACTCGGGTACTACACTTTACCTGTTGTCTTAGGCAGTTGGCTCGCCGTGACCTACCCGTACTACCGCCGCAAGATCGTCAGCAGGTTCTAAATGCGGGTAAAGATGACCGTCGCCTACAACGGCGCCAACTATTTCGGCTCCCAGGTCCAAAACGAAACCGACCAGACGGTCAACGGACAGATCGAAAAAGCGCTCCGCTTTTTGCAGGTCGACACGAGGATTGTCGCTTCGGGACGAACAGACAGGGGCGTACACGCCTTCCGTCAGGTCATCCACTTTGACCTGCCCCCCTTCTGGAAGGACCTTGCCAAACTCAAAGAGAGCCTCAGACGCATTTTGCCTGCCAGTATTGCAATTCGTCGAATGGAAGAGGTCGATGAGACTTTTCATGCACGCTACTCTGCGAAAAAGCGGGCCTACCGCTACATTATTTCCACGCAGGCCCCAAACCCTTTCTTAGCCGACCTTGTCACCTACGTCGAAACGCTCGATGTAACGAAGATCAAAGAGGCCATTGCCCTCTTCGAAGGCGAACACGACTTTACCCACTTTAAAAAGAGCGGCAGTGACACGACCAATTTTGTCAGAGAGATCTATAAGACCAGGGTCTATAGCCATAATGGCTGCACCGTCCTCTACTTCGAGGCCAACGGTTTTCTACGGTCGCAGATCCGTCTGATGGTCGGGTTTTTACTGGCGATCAGCGACGGAAGATATACCACAGAGGACCTCAAAGCCCAGCTCTCTCTTGAAAAACAGTTCAAGCTCAAGCCTGCACCACATCAGGGACTCTACCTCAGTAATATCGTCTATTGATCGCATACCTCTCCCGTCTTTTTAAGACGATATAAAATAAATTTGTATGTATTATTTTAATCTTTTTACGTCGAAACATTTATAACTTTTTAAGAACATCTGATTTATTCTTTTTAAAAGAAGTTAAAAGTAATCACTGGCTTCTCATTTGTTGACGCCGCATCCCTTACTTACTTCGACTTCTTTAAAATTTTATTGAGGAGTTTTTCATGTTTCTAGCAAAATACAATCCATTCGATGAGTTCAAGGACTTTAACAGCAGATTCAACGCACTGTTAAAAGAGTTTGGAGATCGTGAGTCCTCTTCTTTGAGCGGCTTCAATCCTGTCGTAAATACGCGTGAAGGTGAGTTTGCCTACCATGTAGATGCCGATCTGCCGGGTGTTAAAAAAGAGGACATCAAGATCAATGTGAAAGACAATATGATCACCCTCTCCGGCGAGCGTAAATATAAGAAAGAGGTCAATGAAAAAGATTACCACCGTGTAGAGAGTTCATTCGGTAAATTTGAACGCAGTTTCACCCTGCCTGATGACGCCGATGCTGAGAACATCACGGCATCAAACGAGGACGGCGTTCTTGAAATCGTTATTCCAAAGCTAAAAAGTGAGACCGCAAAGGTCAAAAAGATCGAAGTCAAATAACAGCCAAAGGGCTTGGCCACAGCCGGGCTCTTTTTAACACCCCTCTTTTACACAAAAATACTTCCAGCGTTTTTCTCAGACAGTCAGCTTCTTACACTGATATATAACCTTTACTCTCGTTGCAGAACAGACGATGCATACCATTGCATGAGTACGCTGTATAATCTACTTTTGGAGAGAAATAAATGTATATTATCGATTTTGAAAACATCCACACCGGCTACGACACCGAGCTCGTGCTCAAGGCGGTGACGCTGAAGATCCGTGAGGGGGAGCACTGGGCGATCTTGGGTGCTAACGGCTCGGGCAAGTCGACGCTGATGAAACTGATGCAGTCCGACATGCATCCGAGACACACCCACCCTTTTAAAAGAGAGATCATGGGCGAGTCGCGCTACGTTCTCGCCGACCTCAAAAAGAAACTGGGGATCATCACGAACGACCTGCACAACTATTTTGCCGTCAATGCTCCGTACCTGAGCGGCTACGAGGTTGCCTTAAGCGGCTTTTACAGTGCCGTCGGCATCTTTAAGCATCAGGACTTCTCAGAGCAGCAGCACGAAAAGGCCCAACAGACCCTCGCCTTTTTGGAGATCAACCACCTCAAGGAGAAAAAAGTCCATGCCATGTCCACCGGCGAACTGCGTAAATGCCTTGTCGCACGTGCTCTGGTGCACGACCCGAAAGCCTTTATACTCGACGAACCGACCGTCGGGCTCGACATCAAAGCACAGATAAATTTTATCCAGATGCTCAAAAAGCTTTCAAGGAACTGCACTATAATCCTCGTAACCCACCACCTTGAAGAGATCTTCGAAGAGATCACCCATGTCGGGTTGATGTACGACAAAACACTTTACAAAAGCGGACCGAAACAAGCGGTTCTGACAAGCGAAAACCTCTCTGAAATATTTGAGGCTGATCTCAAGATAAATGAAAAGAACGGCCGCTATTACATCGAAGAGGTCCAATTCTGACCTTTTAGAACAAAAAACTACCTCTTTCCTGAATCGGACGCGGTATAATTGGAACATCTGTTAACGAATTACCCTGCAAGGAACTGCTATGACCATCTCCAAAAATGCGCTCGTTACTCTCGATTACCGTCTTACAAACAGCAAAGGGGAGCTTCTAAACCCCGACAATGAGCCTTTGATCTACCTGCATGGCGGTTACGGGTATGTTTTTGCGAAGGTCGAAGAAGCACTCGAGGGCAAAGGCATTGCAGAGAGCGTGCACGTCACGCTCAAACCACGCGAAGCCTTCGGCGACTATGATGAAGATCTGATCGTCAAAGAAGACCTCAGCGAGTTACCGGAGGGGCTTGCCGTCGGTATGGAGATCGAAGGGTCTTCTGAGGAGTCCCCCGATGAGATCACCGTTTATACGGTAAAAGAAGTTCAAAGCGGTTACGCCATTCTCGACGGCAACCACCCCATGGCAGGCGAGACCCTCACCTTCGAAGGTACAGTAAAAGACATTCAGGACTTAGGCGAAGAGGCAGTCCGTGAGATACTTGCCCATGATCACAGCCATTAACCTGCTTCTCTGCTAAATTTTAGCAACCCTTTTTACTAAAACCCTCCCCTTGTTCTGTACGGAACCATGCTTCTCGACTCCTTTTAATACAAATCAACCACACAACCTTAGTCACTTAGACTAAAGAACAGTGATACATCTTGCATTATTGTTTTTAATTTGTTAAAATCCCGGCCTAAACAAATTACTTTTATGGAGACCGCAATGGCAAAACATCAATTTCAGACGGAAGTCAATCAACTCTTACAACTTATGATCCATTCTCTTTACTCCAACAAAGAGATTTTTTTACGTGAGCTTGTCTCTAACGGTTCCGATGCACTGGACAAGTTAAACATGCTAGTACTGACGGACGATGCGTACAAAGGCGTTGCTTTTGACCCTCGTCTTGACATCGTTCTTGACAAAGAGAACAAAACCCTGACCATCAGCGACACCGGTAGCGGTATGAACGACGAAGACCTTGTTGCCCACCTCGGTACGATCGCCAAGTCAGGAACTAAAGCCTTTATGGAAAACCTCTCTGGCGACCAGAAGAAAGATTCTCAACTTATCGGTCAGTTCGGTGTAGGTTTCTACGCCGCATTCATGGTTGCCGACAAAGTCGAAGTCACCTCTAAAAAAGCGGGCGAAGAGCAGGCCTACACCTGGACCTCTGCCGGTGACGGAGAGTACGATATCGAGAAAGCGGAAAAAGAGGGTCACGGTACGTCGATCAAACTGTTCCTGAAAGATGACGAAGAGGAGTTCCTCGAAGAGCACCGTATCAGCAGCATTGTCGAGAAGTACTCGAACCATATCCCTTTCCCTATCTTCATGGACAAAGAGCACT
This sequence comes from Sulfurimonadaceae bacterium, assembly GCA_041553195.1. Classification (GTDB taxonomy): domain Bacteria; phylum Campylobacterota; class Campylobacteria; order Campylobacterales; family Sulfurimonadaceae; genus Sulfonitrofixus. Next base: position 964 of record JBFEJN010000053.1, on the reverse strand, counting down.
ACATCCCGGCAGAAAAAGATGACGAAGGCAAGGAAACAAAGCCGGCATCGACTGAGATGAAAAACGAGCAGATCAACAAAGCGTCGGCACTCTGGACCATCTCCAAGTCAGAGCTTAACGATGACGACTACAAGGATTTCTACTCAAGCATCGCGCACGACTCTGCCGAGCCGTTGGCATGGATGCACAACAAGGCGGAGGGTGCCATCGAGTACACGACACTTTTCTATGTGCCGTCCAAAGCGCCTATGGACATGTACCGTGTTGACTACGCACCGGGGATCAAACTCTACATCAACCGTGTCTTTATTACCGACGATGACAAAGAGCTTATGCCGACCTACCTGCGTTTCCTGCGCGGTGTCATCGACTCGAAAGACCTGCCGCTGAACGTCAGCCGTGAGATCCTGCAGTCCAACCCGGTCATGAGCAAGATCCGCAATGCATCGGTCAAAAAGGTACTTTCTGAACTCTCCAAGATGATGAAAAAGGACAGTGCGAAGTACAACGACTTCTACGCTGAGTTCGGTAATGTCCTCAAAGAGGGTCTCTACTCCGACTACGGTAACCGCGAGAAGATCCTTGAACTTTTACAGTTCAACACGCTCAATTCTGACGAAAAAACATCGATCGAAGAATTTGTCAAAAACGTTGATGAAGAGAAAAAAGAGATCTACTACATCACCGGAAAAATGGCATTGAACATGCTTAAAAATGCACCGACACTTGAGCGTTTCAAAGCAAAAGGTATCGATGTCATCGTACTTAACGAAGAGATCGACACCATCGTTATGCCGATGGTCACCGAGTACAAAGAGTACAAGTTCGTCAACGCGGCAGACGCCAAGTTCGACGACTCTGAAGAGACGAAAGAGAAAGAAGAGGCACTGACAAAAGAGTATGAAACGCTGATCGGTGAGTTCAAAACAGCTCTCGGCGACAACGTTAAAGATATCGAAGTCAC
>JBFEJN010000052.1:0-16143 GCA_041553195.1 Sulfurimonadaceae bacterium | reverse complement strand
TATTCACAAAATGCTATTGCCAATGTATTGAAAGTAACACAGGGAACGATCAGTCATGTGTTACGGAAGAGAAGAAACAAAAATTAATATTGGTAGCCTGACCCCTGAGTTTTTAAAAAATGGAACAGGCTCTCTATACTGCTTGTCGAAGATTATCTGCCTTTGCAGCAAAAGATCGCAGCGGTCTTGAGTGACTATTTTGGTACGGTTGATGTCGCATCCAACGGGCAGAAAGGTTTAGTGCTCTATGAAGGTTTTCATGCAGAGCATAACCGACCCTATGATCTGGTTATGACGGACTATGATATGCCTAAGCTTAATGGCATCGATTTTATAAAAGCGATCAAAAAAAAGCATGCAAAGCAGATGTTCATCGTTATCTCCGCTTATCAAAAATTGCAGCAACTGATCGATTTTATCAACCTGGGCGTCATGCATTTTTTAGCCAAACCTATTCGTCCCAATGAGATGCTCGCCGTTTTTGAAAAGGCCAGCGATATGATTTTTGAAAGTAGTGCGCTTGACGTTGTCCTGGGAGAAGACCTTGTCTGGAATCATGCGGGGAAAACGCTGCACTCCAATGCTGAAGAGATAAAACTCTCGAAATATGACATCCTGTTTTTGGAAGTCCTGGTACGCTCTGTGGGTACGATCTGCCCGAATGAGACGATTTTGAGCTACTTTTACCTGAATGATGAAGATATTAAGCAGGAGAACATCCGAAACATGATGAATAGACTGCGCAAAAAAATCCCTTCTATCGTTATTGAGAGTGTCTACGGCGTCGGATACCGTTTGAGTGTTTCGCACGCACAACACTGAATGGACAACGTCCAGACAGTGTAGATCTGCGCAACTGCAAAACAACTGGCATGCTTGATGCTTTCGTCGTTAATACTCTAAATCAACAGTGGATTCGCGAGGATATTGAAGCATAGGAAGTGCTCTACGGGTCGGCTATAGTCGTGATGAAACGTTACGAGAAAGATCGCCGCATAAACAAATGATCTCGGCACCTTTTAAAGCAGGGTTTCCGTTCACGACAGCTGCGGTGAATGGCTTTCATAGCGGACATTGCTTATTGGTATCGGCATCTCTATACCCGCTTTGCTCAGTGCCTCGTAGACAGCGATGGCCGTTTCGCTCTTGATGTCCAACAGGCGCTCTTCTACCCAGAAATAGACGGTAAATTCAAGATAATAATCTCCGTAGCCTTCAAAGAGCACTTTTGGTGCGGGGTCGGTCATAATGCCAGGATGGGTGTCGACGACAGCGTGCATGATCTTGATGACCTCTCTTGGATTGTTGCCGAAAGCGACTTTGTAGGCCATCTTGACACGACGCAGTTTCGAAGAAAGTGTCCAGTTCGTTACCTCTTTGGTAATGAAGTCGGCATTGGGGACGATGACCTCTGAACCGTCATAGGTCTTGATCGTCGTCGCACGTATGCCGATACGTTGAACGTCGCCGAAGATATTGTCCACCTCGACAACATCACCAAGTTGGACCGGGCGCTCAAAGATCATCAGGACCCCGGACACAAAATTTGCCATGATGTTGCGCAGTCCAAAACCGATACCGACACCAAGTGCGCCGGCCAAAAGGCTGAGGTCGCTCATCTGGATGCCCAGAACAGAGAGGGAAAAAAGAAGACCGACAGTGATGATAAGATAGCGGATCATCATCTGGATCGCCGTCGGCATACCCCGCGGCAGTTCATAACGGCTAAAAACTTCCAAATCGAGTATGATCCTGACAAATCGGGTCATGAAAGAGGTGACGGCCAGTACGATGAAAAAATCGACGAGAGAGCCTACCGAGAGTGTGACATCACCGATCTGCCATGACATTGCCATCGCTGCATCAAAGTGCTCTTTGACAAAGTAGGTGATCTCAAACTGTTTGAGGACAAGGTAGATCCAATAGACAAGTAAAAATGTGCTGACAATAAATTTCAGGTTCCCCTCGATTTGATTCGCATACGACTCAAGTAGATGTTTTGAATGTAGCGAACGGCGCCGTACGAACATGACGATGAGGCCATTGATGACCACACTGATGATCATAAAGGCCATAAAAAGGGTCAGTGAAATCAAAGTAGCATGTGCCAGCTTAAGTGCCAGAAGGTAAAAACCTGTGAGGTTGGCTATAAGTGATATACCGAGTACCATGAGGACACCAATGCCGGCTCTGTTTAAAAAACGAAGCCGTGTACCCGCTTTAAAAGTACTCAGAAGACCTTTGGAGCGAAGGGTCTGAGAGAGTGCGAACAGCATGATGGCGGTAATACCAAACCAAAGGATACGAATCTCGACTTCGAAAGCGATGATCTGGTTGATCAGCCCACCGACAGTAAACAGTATGCTGAGTAAAAGTGCATAGCGAAACAATGTTTTGTTAGCGATTTTATAGATAATAACGAGCAAGGCGGCCAAAGCAAGCAATACATTGGCATAACTGACGGCGACGGGCCTTTCAGGATAGATCGCTGCCACCATCAGCACGGAGAGGATTATCGTCGCAGCAAACGGGCTGCGTACAAAGAACATAGAGCCACGAACTTTTTTATCTGAAAGGACGAAGAGTGTCCCGCGTCTTTCCTGGACAAACAGATAGAACAACAATGCCATTACCAATGTCGTAAAAAACAGATGGATATAGAAAGAGTCACTGTTGGTCTCATAAAATATGATGACGTTCTGATGGATATCATTGAGGGTTTCGAAGGCGGCGCTGATAAATGACGGCAGGTCAAATGTGTAGGTGTCGATGGCACGTATAAGCGGCTCGCTGTCTTTGACAAAAAGTCGTATCTCCAAAGTGTTTTTAGTCTTTTCGAGGTCGCTGATGAGGATTTTGAGCTCTTGGTCCTCGGTAATGGCCATATCTGAGAAGGTCAAGACATTGTCATAAGAGTGCTTGACGCCATTGTACATCAAGGCAATGTCGCTCAAGTGCTGTTTTATTCTTGACACAATGGCCTCGGGTGCGTTCTCGTTGACGGCATACTGCAGTGTCACGACCCAAACCGTTTCAAGTGCCTTGAGGCGCTTTAATGCCTCAGTGTGGATGTCGACCCGTGTTTGTAACGCAAGTGCCAGTTTTTGAAGTTCCTCTTTATAGAACCTGGTCTGTTCGGTCAAGTGGGTCAAACGTTTGATCGAGTATGAGGGTAGTTTGGTTGTTTCGATCTTTGTTCGTATGGTACGCAGTTCATTGACGTAGGCCGGTAAAGAAGCTTCCATATTCGCGATTTCATCCGTAGGTGTTAGAGAAATGTTGATCTCCAAAAGCTCTTTTTGCAACAAAACACCGGCTTGAGAGACTTCATCGGGTGTATAGAAAGCCTTTTGTTCCTCTATGACAACCGTCGTTGCCTGACCCGCCGTAGCGACCGTTTCGTCAGTACCTAACAGCAAGACAACTGATATAAACAGCAAAAAAACACTACGTACAAGCATGAATCACCCCTTTGGAGTGATTGTAGCATTATGAAGCTTTTTCATATGGAAAAAAACGATAAAAGCATAGGTCTTGAAAGGTCTCTCTGGCGTTGTTGTCGCAGTTGAACCTGTAGAGACATTTCCCACATCAGCTACCCCATAAACAATGATACATTGAGAAGCGACGGTCGGCGCACCGAAAAGATGTGTATAGCAGTGTGCTATCCATTAAATAAATGTACAGTAGCCCTTAACCGAGTCATATGGTGTTTATCGGCACTGTTTTTCTGCCGAAATAGAGCTCTTCTCTTAAGGTCTTGCCAAAGAAAACCGTCTTAAAGTACAGAGTGTATAATTTGCACAACAAATGAGAGCGGAGAAGAGAATGCGACTTTTTTATTATGTACACACCGGCCATCGAATCGGACTGGACCGGTTTCGCCGTGCGGCGACCATTATCCGCGCATTGGGGGACGTTGACATTACCCTGCTGACTTCGGACTACCGCATTGCGCAGGAAGCCAGAAATTTCGGGATCAAACGTTCGGTCGGCATCGATGTCGTCCGTAACATCCCGCAGATCGCTCTTCATGGCGACAAGATCATTTTTGACTCGGACGAGTTAAACCCGGTCATGCATCAGGACATGGTGCAGTTCTTTTCGACCTTTATCCGTGTTACGGACGACCCGAATGCCGTGCAGCTGCAGGGTGAGTTCCTGCTCTCGCCGTATCTGGAAGGCGAGGGGATCTGTAAAGGGGTCGCTGTCGATGACCTCTACTTCGAGCAAAAGCCCAAGAACATTGACAAAAGTTTCTTTTTCGGCGACGATGATTACGAAGAGGACCTTCTGGCCAATCTGGACATCTTGAAAGATCTGGAGATGGAGCTCATTCTCGGATTTTATTTCTTTATGGATTACGAAGCGAAGATTGCCCCGGTCTTTACAAAAGTACATGAGCCCGAGGAGTATGATGAGGTGGTGCAGGGCTCGAAGATCTTTGTCACTGCTTCCCCTCAGGCAGTCTTGGAAAACCTCGCATCCGGTGGACACCCTATCTATATTCAGCGCCCCGACTATGTGCGCGACTTTTTGCCGCTTTTCGCCTCTTTAAACATTCCCGTCGTAGATGGTTTTGATAAGTCAAGGTTATTGGAGCTATTAGACAGCATAGTATCACATAATTATCACCCACTAGAGCAATCTACACAAAGAATTGCCGAATTCCTTAAAGAAACCTTATCTTTATCATAGATTAATCTGCTTTTATCTACTATAGCCTTTGAAAATTTCACACAGAGTGAGTAAAGAAATGAATCAAACTAGACGAGGCTTTATGGGTAAAGCGTTCGGTGCCGTTGCAGGTGTCGGAGCGATAGGTGCTTTATATGCTATGAAAAGATCTTGGGATCCCCTTCCAAGCGTAAAAGCAGCAGGTTTTACAACGATCGATATGTCGGCGTGTGAACCAAACAAACTGATTGTTGAAAAATGGCGCGGTAAACCGATCTTTGTCCTTAAGAAGACAGCAGAGATGGTAGCAGCACAAAATGAAACGCAGACAGCGCGTGATATTATTATCGGCGATGACCACTTTATGATCGCCATCGGTCTGTGTACGCACCTGGGTTGTATTCCTGCCTATCGTGAAGACAAGACAGACTTTAAATGTGCTTGTCACGGGGGCGAGTTTGACTCCAGCGGTATCGACACACTGGCACCGCCTCCAAGTCCTCTAGTCATTCCTCCTTTCAAGATCACTGGTTCTTCAGTTGTTTTGGGTGAAGAAGGTCCGGAATATAAAAAGATGAAAGAATCTGGCGTTATCGCCTAGCTTAGAGGAGTATTTAAATGGCACATTTTGAAAAAGCAAACAGTGTAAACGAGTGGCTCGACCAACGTCTTGCCGTCAACACACTTCGACGTGTATTGGCTAAAGAGTATTGGATCCCAAAAGATATCAACTTCCTATGGGCTATGGGAATGGTGTTGGCAGTTACGTTCGGTATCTTGTTAATCTCGGGTATCTTCTTGTTGATGTATTATCAACCAAATGTCGAAACAGCCTTTGACAGCGTCAACTTCACGATCATGCAGGAAGTGGGTTACGGCTGGTTGTGGCGTCATGTTCACGCAGTAGCAGCGTCTGTTGTCTTCTTGATCATCTATATTCACATGTTCACGGGTATCTACTACGGTTCGTACAAAAAAGGGCGTGAGCTCATCTGGATCTCCGGTATGCTTCTTTTTGTTGTGTTCTCTGCAGAGGCGTTCTCGGGTTACATGCTTCCATGGGGACAGATGTCCTACTGGGCAGGTATGGTTATTACCAACCTCTTCAGTGCCGGTTCCTTGGAGCTTAACGGTGTTGTTGAATGGATCCGCGGTGACTACGTTCCTGCGCAGGCCTTCCTTGACCGTTTCTTCATGCTTCACGTACTGTTGCTTCCATTGGCGATCCTTGCGCTTATCGGTCTTCACTTCGGTGCGTTGCGTATTCCTCACGTTAACAACCAAAACGGTGAAGAGATCGACTTCCCGGCAGAAGCAGAAAAATACAAAGCGGGCAACAAAGCAGCGTCTAAAGTCATTGCTTTCGCAAACGATTTTATGGCAAAAGATCTGTTCGTCGTTGCTATTTTCCTTGTCTTTTTCTTCTACCTTGTCTTCTGGAACTACGCGTTTGCGATGGACCCGGTTAACTTTGACCCGGCAGACGGCCTTGTCACACCGGCGCACATCTACCCTGAGTGGTATTTCCTCTGGTCTTACGAGATCTTGCGTCCGTTCTCGAAAGATATCGGTCTGATCGCCTTCGGTTTTGCACAGGTTATCTTTTTCCTGCTTCCGTTCCTTGACAGAAGCCCGAACGCTGTTCCGGCAAGCCGCCGTGGACCGTTTATGCTTTGGTTCTGGTTAATGCTGGTTGACATGATCGTCTTGACGGCAATGGGTAAACTACCGCCTCAGGGTGTTTTCAGTACGATCGGTCTGGTGGCAGCATGGGTATTTATTCTTTTGTGGATCGCACTGCCGATCATCACAAAATTAGAAAAAAAGTTATAGGGAGAAGTTGAAATGAAAGAATTATTTATATTAGCAGTCGTTACGTTCTTTTCTCTGTTGACATTCTGGTTGGTAGAGCCGTTCGCACACTCACAGATGCATGCACATGTCGAGGGTGAGGGCTTTGCGTATGCAGACCTTCCGTCGTTGACAAAAAAAGGTGATGCTACACGCGGTGCGGACACATTTATGGCCGGCGGTTGTATCGGTTGTCACAATGTCCAGGCCTTGGGTATGGAAACAGGCATGTCGGCAAAAGATGCCGCTGCAGCGTACGGTGTCAACCCACCTGATTTGAGCAACGCAGGTGCGATCTATGATGCGAAATTCCTTTCCGCCCTGATCAAAAACCCGGCACATGCGACAATGGTCGATCACAAATTCTCTGACACGCGTCCTCACCCGATGCCGGCATTTTACGGTGCAGGCGGCGACGATATCGATCAAGAGGTTGCTGACATTGTGGCGTACCTTCAGTCTATCGCAGTAAAAGCGGACGAAGTAACAGCAGACATGGCATTTGAAAATGCATGTGGCCGTTGTCATGCCGTTCGTTACACAAACTGGACGCAGATGGGTGAAAAACCTTCATTCAAGTTCAAAAAAGATGAGCTTCGTTTTGATGCGGATGTTTTGGATTACCAAGATGCTGTTAAAGCCTACATGGGTAAATTGCCACCGGATCTTTCGATGTATATCCGTTCACGCGGTGAACACTACATCATGACATTCATGGAAAACCCGCAGCACGTTCTTAAGGGTACAGCAATGCCTCGTGTCGGTGTAACAGAGGAGTCTGCTGAAAAAGTGATCGCGTATCTTGAAAAAGCCGGTGATCCTAAAGCTGAAATGCGTAACGAAGTCGGTAAAAATGTCATGATCTTCATGATCTTCTTTGTCCTTTTCGCTTACCTTTGGAAGCGTCAAATCTGGAAAGACCTACACTAGTAGCGCTTTCATCTGCTAAGAGAGGGCTTCTCTCTTAGCACGCACTTTTCTATCCTTTTCACAAACGCACAGAACCATTTTTCTTTTAGCTACTGCTCTTCTATACCATCTGCATCGATCAAAGATCGTGACGAACTGTTTTTATTATTGAATGCAAGGTCCATATCATCATCGTGATGCCATACATCGTGCTTTATAGTGCCATTGCTCAGTGGATAATGAAATGCATTTGTTCATCGTCAATTAAACGCAGAAAGACGAGTAGAATTGGTGTACTTATAAACAAAAGAGACATTACGCAAAACGATGGGTTGCTCGATGCAGAAAAGGGTTGGAGCAATAAGAATGCTGGTTGGTTTGTTCATTGAAATTTCGGAAAATGTATGGACTGATGGGACATTTTGCACCTGGCATACAAGATACCAGGTACTAGGAGAAGTAGAAAAAAGTATGTGTTTACACGGACACATACCCGGAAAAGGACTTACCTACTTTCTATGCAAGTAGCGCCTGGGGCTATTCGTCTTCTTTCGCGAACTTCTCGTAGAGAAAACTCAAAATCGCTTCGCGACAGCGCTGGTACTCTGTGTCATGCTGAAGAGCAACACGGTCGCGGGGGTGGGCAAGGTTGACTTCCAGGATCTCACCGATGGTCGCTTCCGGACCGTTTGTCATCATGATGACACGGTCACTCAGCAGTACCGCTTCGTCCACATCATGGGTAATGACAATGACCGTATTTTTCATGGTCTGCTGAATGCGCATTAGGTGCTCTTGCAGGTTGGCCCTTGTCAGGGAGTCAAGAGCTCCGAAGGGTTCATCCATCAGCAGGACCTGAGGCTTGATTGAGAGCGCCCGCGCAATCCCGACACGCTGTTTCATACCCCCGGAGATCTCACCGGGGTACTTGTCTTTTGCATGGTCAAGGTTGACCATGTTGACAAACTTCATGACACGCTCTTTGAGTTCCCGCGGGCTGAGTTCCGGCATTACTTTTTTTACGGCCATCTCGATATTCTGATAAACACTCAACCAAGGTAGAAGGGAGTGGTTTTGAAAGACCACGGCACGTTCAGGACCGGGCCCTTTGATCTCATTGCCTTGCAGACTAACCTCACCGCCGGTGGCCATGTCAAGCCCGGCGATCATGTTCAAGAGCGTTGACTTCCCGCACCCGGAGTGCCCTATGATCGAGATGATCTCATTTTCGCGTATGTCGATGTTGACATCCTGTACGGCGATATATTTTTTACCTTTTGGCATCGGAAATGATTTTTCGACGTTTTCCAGTTTTAAAAATGACATGTGTTTACCCTCGTTTTCTGTAATCAAAATAATCTGCTATGCGTCCCATGATAAGGTCAAGGATAAACCCGACGATCCCGACCAGGAAGATACCGATGATGATGTTGTTATAGTTTAGGTTGTTATACTCATCCCAGATCCAGAAACCGATACCGATACCGCCTGTCAGCATCTCAGCTGCGACAATGACCAGCCAGGCAATTCCGAGGCTCAGGCGCATTCCTGTAAAGATGTAGGGTACGGCGACCGGCAGAATGATCTGGGTCACTTTTTCCAAGGGTGAAAACCGAAGCACCTTGGCCACATTCAGATAGTCTTCGTTGACACTTCGTACACCAAGGGCTGTGTTGATGATGATCGGCCAGATCGAGGTAATAAAGATCGTCGAGATCGCGGTGGCGTTGATGTCCTGGAAGATATACAGCAGCAAGGGCAGCCATGCCAGCGGGGATACTGGCTTAAAGATCTGAATATAAGGATCGATGGCGATCATGAAATTACGGCTCATCCCGATAGCCAATCCTACAGGAATACCGATCGCGATGGCTAGGGCGAAACCGCCGAAGACCCGCTTGAGCGAGTTTAGAATCTGCCAGAAGACACCCTTGTCATCTTCATTGTTGACATAAAAAGGGTCGGAAAGGACACCGATGACTTCGTCGCCGTCCGCATTAATACCGCCAAAGGCGGAGATATAGGTGCTTGTCGGTGTCGGAAAATCCTCGACCACACTCGCGATCCCCATCCATACCGGCAGTATGAATACAAAAAATACCAATAATGGCAAGACTACTTTTTTTACACGTTCGTTCATTGTCACTCCTCTGTGTGCCGAAACCTTGGCTTGTTTACACTTCTCCTGTGCAGATCAAAATCCACCTTATGGACTTTGATCTACAAACGTGACCCCGCAAAGGGGTCAGGATGTTAATACTTATTTTGTTACAAACTTAGGGTCTGCACAGCCGGCCGGTCCGTAAGGACAGACATAGTCAGGCTGTGCTGTTTTCAGTGAGCCCTCCCAGGTGTTTGCTTTTTTCAAGTCGGCTTCAGTGACTTTAGGCGAGGTCACTTTAAAACTGTAGATGTACTCAACAGCCTTGTTCGGGTCCCAAACTTTGCCGTCCATAAACATGTTGTACTTGTCAACACCGTCCTTTTTCCATGGACTTGCCGGAAGAGAGTAACCCACCTCTTTTGCGGCTACTGCAAAGAGGTCCGGACGGTATACTTTTTCAATGACCGCTTTCATGTCAACCGGCTGCTCAAGTTGTCCCCAACGGTACATCTGTGTAATAAACCACATGCCGTGCGAGTAGAACGGATAGGCCGCATAGTAGTTGGCAAAAACGTTAAACATCGGGTTCGCCTCGGACTTTTGGCCTTTGAGGTACTGAAAAGTCCCTGTCATCGATTTTTCCAGGACATCCACAGGGGCTTTGACATAGTTTGGTTTACTCATTATCTTGGCCGCTTCTTTACGGTGTTCCCAGGATTCATCCAGCCACATCTGTGCTTCGATGACCGCTTTCATGACCGCTTTGGTCGTCTCAGGGTACTTTTTGACAAAGTCGGCACGTGCCTGCAGCACTTTTTCCGGGTTGTTGTTCCAGATGTCATAGTTGGTGACCAGTGTTGACCCTTTTTTCTTAAGAACGATACGCTCATTCCACGGCTCACCGACACAATACCCTTCAATGTTGCCTGCGATCAGGTTCGATGGCATGGTCGGCGGTGGGAAAGGTTTGATCGTCGCGTCGCGATCCGGTTCGATACCTGATGTCGCCATCCAGTAACGCAGTTCATAGTTGTGTGTTGAGACCGGGTGGACCATACCGAAGTTCAGCGGTTGGTATTTGTCGCCCTCTGCAGCATGTTTGGCATCGATATATTTTTTCAGAGATTCCGAACCGAGCGGTCGCTTGGTCTCATCCATGCCATATTTTTCCATTTTATCGATGATGTTGTTTCCGAAGGTAATACCGTTACCGTTGAAGTCAAGACTTAAAAGTGCTACCAGGTCGGCATTACCGTTAATTCCAAGTGTGGCCGCGATCGGCATACCTGCAAGTGCATGTGAAAAGTCATACTCGCCGCTGATCACCTTTTGTTGAATCCCCGGCCAGCCGCCGCCCTCTTTGGCAACGTGAACATCAAGACCGTATTTCTTGAAGAACCCTTTCTCTTTAGCAATGACCAGCGGTGCACAGTCTGTCAATGCAATGAAACCGATCTTTAGTTTTGTCTTCTCAGGTGCCGCCAATAGCGAACTTGAAATTATTGAGATACCTAAACCAATTGTAGCAATTGACTTTACAACGCTCTTTACCATCATAGTTAACTCCTTAAATTTTTAACTGCAAAAATTATAGTTAAAAAATAAGCAGTATGGTTTCTATAGATGATTAAAAAGTATACAGCCTGTATCGTGTTCAAAATATTACATTTAAGGCTTACATTATATGTACTTTGCAGATAAAAGGGCTATTTTAAATGATGCTAAGCGGTTTTTTCCATTTGATTGCTCTGTTTGTCTCAATGCACACAAATTTTAGAAAGAAAGATGCTTAAAATGATTGTATAAATATTAATCAATATATTGATTTAAAAGTATTGACTTTGAGTTAAACTTCTTGCGTAACAAATACAATAGTTCATTTTGTAAGCAACGACATGTGATGTAAATCAAAAGATGGCGCTTTCAAAAAAACTGTACATAAATGAAATCTTTACAACAAGGAAGTGAAAGAATGAGAAAGTTAATATTATCGTTGGCCGCAACGCCACTGATTCTGGGTTCAATAGCGGTGTCTGCAAATGCAGCAGAAGAAGTGGCAGCAGATGCTGGTTTCAATATCTTTAGTGATGTCAAGTTCACAGGTGAATTGCGCCCGCGTTATCAGTTTACAGATACAAAAACCGATACTAGAGACGCCGGTCATCAAGTCACAAATCGTACAAATTTGAATTTTACAGCTAAATTGATGGAAGTGGATGGTCTTAACGGTACTATGGAACTTAATGCAGTTAATGATTTCGGTACAGAACAATCATCAGCAACAGCACAGGTTGGAGGAGAGGCACTTGTAGCCAAGATCTCACAAGCAAATATCTCTTATACGGCTGCCGGTGTGACTGGTATTGCCGGTCGTAAAACAGTAAACCTTGACAACCAGCGTTTTATCGGTTCAGTTGGCTGGAAACAGAACTTCCAGACATTAGACCTTGCTGCTGTTACGTATGGGACAGGTGCTTTTAACATCTTAGCAGCCTATGTCTACGGGGTCAATGCGATTGGTGATGATGGGTATGATTATGGACGTAATCCGGAAGAAAAATATGCAGCTGGAATCACTTCTGGCCGCACAAACTCAGCTGCATTGAATGCATCATATGCATTTATGAATGAGCTGAAGTTGACAGGTTACGCTTACCTACTCGGTTCCGCCAGTGATACGTATGGTGCATCTTTGACGGGTAATATAGCAGCTGGCGAAAGTGTAAAACTTGATTATCGTGCTGAAGTCGCAATGCAATCGAAAGCAACACTTAAAACTTTTGCCGATGGCAGTATTAATGCAGGTACACCGCTAGAGGATAGTTTATATGGTGATGCAATGTATGCGAATTTGGATGTAGGAGCAAATATCTCAGGCTTCCTTGCCGGTCTGAATTATGAATACCTTGGCGGTGCCGATATCAATGATGCATCGACATCCCAGTTTCAAACGCCTTTGGCAACGAAGCACAAATTCAACGGCTGGGCTGACCAATTCCTTTCAACACCTGCTACAGGTCTTACCGACCTCAATGTCCGCGGCGGGTATGCGTCAAAATCAGTCGGTAAAGTACTGGCTGTTTATCACCTGTTCGGTGCTGCAGCAGACGGCAGTGTCGCAAGTGATGTTAAAGCCGGTGATGCATATGGACAGGAACTTGACCTTCTCTATACACGTCCGGTTCCGGGTGTAAATGGTTTAAATGCCCTGATTAAGGGAGCTGTTTTCATGGATGATGATAAAAACAGTGTAAAAACATCAGATGTAACCATGGCGTGGGTGCAACTCGACTACAAATTCGCTACAAAATAAATTTATCGTTTCACAACGAAGACTTCTCCTTAAGAGAGGATGACCGGCGGGTCTTCTCTCTCGAATATCTGCAGAACGCTGCTTACTCTTAATTGAAATCAAGTTATCAAGGTCAATCTTTCCCTATAATCGTACTAATATAAATTATTGGATACTCTTTCAACAATAAAACGCTCCTATACTTTAATAGAGAACGTAAAAGAGTATAAAAAGCGATGCTAAATGAAAAAACTAGTCGATAGTTACGGCCGCGAAGTCAACTACCTGCGCGTCTCCGTGACCGAACGTTGTAACTTCAGATGCCAGTACTGTATGCCTGAAAAACCATTTTCTTGGACCCCAAAAGAGAATCTTTTGAGCTTCGAAGATATGTTTGAGTTCATGAAAGTCTCGATCGATGAGGGAATCAACAAGATCCGTATTACCGGCGGCGAGCCGTTGTTGCGTGAGGATCTGGACAAGTTCATCAAGATGATCTACGACTATGCACCGGGGATCGATCTTGCTATGACGACCAACGCCTACCTTCTGAAAGGCGCAGCGCAAAAATTGAAAGATGCCGGGCTTAAACGTATCAATGTCTCTATCGATTCCCTGATCCCGGATGTGGCAGAAAAAATCGCGCAGAAAGATGTGCTTAAACAGGTACTTGAGGGTGTTGATGAAGCGTTGAGCGTCGGACTGAAAGTCAAGGTCAACATGGTGCCGATGAAAGGGATGAACGACAACGAGATCCTTGATGTACTGGAGTACTGCAAAGATCGCGATATGACGGTACGTTTTATCGAATACATGGAAAATGTCCATGCGGCGGTTGACATCAAGGGAATGAAAAGCGACGAACTTCTGGCGTTGATCGGTGAAAAATACAGTTATACGGACGAGGGTCTTGAGGCGCAGTCGCCATCGCATTACTATCGAACCGATGACGGTTACCGCTTCGGAATTATCGAACCCTATAAAGATGACTTTTGTTCGACCTGTAATCGTATTCGTATTACGGCAGAAGGCGATCTTATTCCGTGTCTCTATTTTGACGAAGCGATGAGTATCCGTGATGCTGTTCGCAAAGGGGACATCAAGACCGCTGCAGCGGTACTGAAAGAGGTCGTTCGGACAAAACCGGAGAAAAACCGCTGGTCAGAAGAGGACGGTGAGACGTCATCAAGAGCCTTCTATGAAACTGGCGGCTGATGATTTACCTGGTCGAACATTTTTTTTCTATTCAGGGCGAAGGACGCTATGTAGGGGTGCCTTCGCTTTTTTTCCGTTTCGGCGGCTGCAATATGCGCTGCGAAGGGTTTGGCTGTGAACAGGTTGCGCCAAACGGTCAGACTATTGTAGGCTGCGATACGGTATATGCTGTGAATCGGGAAAACTTTGCAGCTACCTGGGTAGAGATTCAGAACGTGCAGCAACTTTTGAGCATATTTGACCACTATGACCTTCCCGGCAATGTCGATGTTGTCTTAACAGGCGGCGAGCCGCTTATTTATGCTGACGATCCGATCTTTATCGCCTTTTTGGAAGCCGTACAGAAACGGGGTCTGCGTATCACCTTTGAGACAAATGGTTCCATCGCCGTTGACTTTGACAAATATCCGCTTTATAAAAAGTGTGTATTCGCACTTTCAGTCAAACTCGAGAACAGCGGCGAGTCGTATAGCAAGCGTATAAAACCAAACACCATTTTTGCGTTAGCGACAAACGCACGCGAAGCTTTTTTTAAATTCTCTATCGATGCTGACTCGATCGATATCGGTCTTGACGAACAGATCGAAGAGGTCATCGCCCATGCACCGAACACACAGGTTTACTGTATGCCTGTAGGGGGTTCCAAAGCTGAGGTCGAACGCAATGCCGAGCCGCTGATTGAGTACTGTAAGGTCAAGGGGTATACCTACAGTGACCGGCTGCACATACGTATCTGGGACGAAGTCAACGGCGTCTAAGTAAAGGTACCAGCTTCGGCACATCTTGCACCGAAGTTCACCACTCGACGTGCACTAGCACGCCTTCGGGATCACTTTGGTACAATCTGCACCAAATCTGACGCTTTTACAGTCCTGTAAAAATTGTTATCAAAACCTACTATAAAAAATGTTCTCTAGTTTTATTGGCAACTTTTAAAATGCTATAATCACTTTATGATAATCAGAAAACAATTTAAATTCGAAAATGCGCATATTGTCAGAGGGTGCAGTTCGCAGCGTTGCCGCGCGTCGTTGCATGGGCACTCGTACATTATTGAAGTGCTTTTTGAATCCAACTTTTTGGACAACGGTCAGATGGTCTATGATTTCGGTCTGATGAAACAGAACATGAAAGACCTTATTGACAGTTTCGACCATGCCACCACGTTGTGGGACGGTGATGACAAAACCTATATCAGTGACATGAAAAAGCATTCCGACCGCTGGGTTCTGCTGCCGGTCTCGCCTTCGGCAGAACAGTTCTCACGTGTCATTTTTGTGATGATCAATGAGCTGTTGAAGTTAACGTCAATGGTCAATGGTGAAAAAAAAGTCCAGCTTCACAGCGTGATTGTGCATGAGACGGCAACGGGGTATGCGCAGGGCTTTGAAGAGGACGCTTATTCGGAATTGATGGGCACTATTGATCTTAACAAGATTATTTTCAGTGAGGGGGTCCGTGCTGACTGGCGGGAGCCTGAGCTGTGGGAGAAAATAAAAAGAGGTGAGACGTTTATTAATCCTGAAACGGTGTGATTTTTCTAGCTAGATACGTTTTTGTATTAATCGTTTTTTTGATTTTCTTTTTTTTACTTTTGGTATTTATTGGTCTTTGAAATATCCTTGACTACTCTTTCCTTTTTTTCTCCGCAAAAAAACGAAACCAAAAAAGCTCTCGTGACGGCTTC
Source organism: Sulfurimonadaceae bacterium (assembly GCA_041553195.1). Classification (GTDB taxonomy): domain Bacteria; phylum Campylobacterota; class Campylobacteria; order Campylobacterales; family Sulfurimonadaceae; genus Sulfonitrofixus. The sequence continues at coordinate 408 of JBFEJN010000052.1, read as the reverse complement.
GCGGTCGGCGTGCTACCGACTGCTTTCACTGCAGTCGTTCGTTCGCTAAAAACTGCCGCACCGATGCTACGCATAACGGTTTGGCGCGTCGGCTAAAAAACGCAAAGAAATTTGCCTTTTTCTTAACGCCTTTGGCACTCGCTACGCTCAAACAAAGTGATTTTCTTAACGGTCTCTCTCTTCTTACGCTCAACGCTGTAGATGCCACGATAAAAGCCAAGCGGTAACGCATTGATTAACGTTAAAACTGCGTTTTAATCCCTGTTCGTATAGGTGGAGGATATGCAGTTGTTTGTGTCGAAAAAGCTGATTGATCGGAGTTCAAACAAATATTGGCGTCTAACCGCCAATTAGCCCGGAAGCCAACAAGTTTGTTAGTAAGAGGAGTTCATAGTGCCGGAGGGTATT
>JBFEJN010000051.1:0-17019 GCA_041553195.1 Sulfurimonadaceae bacterium | reverse complement strand
GCCCATGCCATCGACCACCGTGGCGAACTTTACAGTGTCGATAATATTAAACAGTATCTTGCCATGCGCAATCTCATGGAAAAAATCCGAGAGAGCGGTGAGATGACAAAAGGTCCCAAGGCCTTTAGCGCAAAAGATGCCCACGAATTTTCCAACCAGCTGCACCGGTTTTTGACAAAGCACGCGTCTTAAAGGTCACTGCTAAAATCGTGATGCAGTCGGTTGCATGGTTTTTTTATAATCTCTCTTCGCTAAGATATCTCCATTAAAAATTGTAAGGGTCATGATGCAAAAAGTTTTTGTTGGGCGCAAATATGTGGGCTCGATAACACTGCCTGAGACAAAAGAGGCAAAGCAGATCTTTCACCGGGTGCAAAAAGTGTATGCAAGCCGGGAAGCCCTCTCTGTTCATACTCTTTTCAGTACCAAGCGGCTCGCCCAACTCAAGAGCTATCAAAAAGGCGGTGCACGCGAGGAGCTTGAGAATCTTGAGATGTACATTGAACTCGGTAAGCTCATGGGGTTCACAACAGCCGATGCCAAGCAACTTAAAAATGCGATCGAACTTATCAATGACACCGCACATACGCATTTTAATATTACCAAGCGTGTGACGCTTATTAACAAAAAAAAGAGAAGTAAAACAGCGAAAAGCTACCTGTTTTGGGATATCGAAAATTTTTCTAATATCGCCTCTATCTTTAACGATCTCATCGAGCCTTTTTCGATCGAAGACGAACAGGTCTATCTGGCAGCAAATCCCGATTCACTCTATCTTAAAAAGAGAGAGTGGGAGGCTAACCTATACGATTACGGCAAGACATTGCAGTCGTTTAACTTTACCAAATGTGATCATGGAAAAAATGTGGCCGATGACGTGCTGCTTGAGACTTTTACTTCTTTGGCGCTGAGAAACAGTGATATCTATATGATGTCATTTGACAGAGAGTTGAAAGAACGGTTCAAAGCGGTTTGCCACAACAGTAATAACCTTTTCATAATGAACAAGTGACTTTACAAGGTTTTTGTCTGTTTTTGGCAGAAATACATATCTGTTTACTCTATTGTACGACAATATAGAAATTTAAAAAGAGAGGGTGTCTATGCGAAATCGTATTTTGTTTATGGGAAGTATCATTTTTGCGTCCCATGTTGCCTTTGGTGAGATGCTGGTCACACTGCCGAGACCTGCTCAGATCGTAACACAGATACCTCTTTCGTTTGAACAGGAGATCGCTGCCCAATTGATTGCACGAGGTTTGGAAGAAGGGGCTGCAAGAGAGTTGTCTCAAAACAGTGTTGAAGATAGCACGAACGCGATGTTGTTGACTTATATGTTGACCACCAAGTTAAATATCGAACGCAAGGACGTACATGCCTATATCGCTTCTCAGTCTCTGTTTAAAAACAAAGTGAACCTTAGAGCCTATGATGATGTGGTGGCCATGGTGCAGAAGATCAAAGGCCTGGCAATGGAGAAAAGAGATTTAAATGCTATCGAAGAGTATATAGCGATCGTATAGAGGGTTATTTAGAGATTTTTTCAATTTTTAAAATGTCATTGGTGAATTCCAGATTGACAAGCAGTCGTTTGATCGCTAGGTCAGGCTCTCGTATAATAGGTGGTAATCGATAGATCTCAATGCCACCGTTCTCCAATACCTTTTCGACATTGCTGCAGCTTGTTTCTGCAACGAGATAGCTGCAACCACTGATCGCTTCCAAGATGATGTAATGGTCCGCCAGATGGTTTAGATCGGCCTTGATCAAATCACTGCATCCATCTGAACACATCATCGGATCACAGATGATGCTTTCATCTTCTTTGATCCAGGGGTTTTCTTTTTCCTCTAAACATTCATAGGTAATTTTTTCATTTTTTTCTTTTACCATGTAGATAGCAAAACTTGGGGCTGTCCATGGGTTCAAAGGGTACACTTTGTGGTTTTCGTCCAGTGGTACGGCTATTTTCATGTTCATGGGCTCACTTATTGTAATATTGATAATAATGACTAATTTTTAGCTCAATAAAGACGATACGTTGATTAATTAATAATCAAAAATAACATAGAAAGCAAAATTGCTACGATTTAGAACAAGTATCAGATAGAAAGTTCATTTACTGGCATTACCCTTATGTTTGGTTTGTACTATTGGCGTGTCGCTACCTCAGTGAACCGGTCTTTATAACTGCAGCGTTTGCAGAGCTCTTCAACGGCCTTACCGGCTGCAAAGCCTTCGCGCATTGCAACGGCCCGTTCGGAATTGAGAACGTCTGAAAGGGGCGTTGTGTTGAGGTTCCCCAGTTCGATGACCCCTTCACCGTCAAGACAGCAGGGGACAACGGTACCGTTGGCCAAGATGCCGATGTGCGATTTCAGGCCGTAACAGGTACCCTGAGTGTCATGTGTCGAGTTGAGAGAAGGCCATTCAAAATAGCTGTCAAAATGCAAGAGTATCTTCGAAGCCAAGCGGATCGACTTGGGCCGGTCGGCATAGAGTCCGTCAACATCTAACGCGACACCGAAAAAAGAGGTGAGCCGTTCAAATAGCATTGTGTTGAACTCGGATTCGCTGCAGGCCTCATCAAAATTCCACAAACGCAGGTTAATAAACGGTTTGGGATGAGCGGCCAGTTTCTCACCGCACACTGCCAATACGGATGCCATGTAGTCGTCAAAGGTGAGGTTGAGGCTGTTTTTGTTAAAGCTATTTAGGGAGATGTTGAGCTGCCGTACGGCTGGGTGAAAGAGGGTCTCAACAGATGTCTTTTTGAGGTAGTAGCCGCTGGTCGTTAAGGTCACCTCAAATCCTTCACGCTGCGAAAGGTCCAGATATTCATGAAGGTTAGAAAGTGTCAGCGGGTCTCCCATAACGTGGAAGGCAAGCTCTTTGGTATAGCCGCGCAGCTGCTTGAGCACCTTTTCGAAAAAAGGAAGGGGCATCGTCTTTGAGGGCTGCAGTTTGGGAGGGCAAAAGCTGCAGGCCAGACCGCAGATGTTGGTGACTTCGATATGAACTCGGTTAAAGTGCATTGGGGCTCTTTTATAAAGATAAGAAGTGACACTTTAGCGTAAAAAGGTTTTGTCTAGGTGTAAATAACTTTGTATCTGTTTTTTGCGCTGAATGTTATAATAATAGATACGAAAAGAGAGGATGGAAATGGGCTGGAGCTGTCAACATGACTATAAAGGGTACTGCAAACGTGTCGAAAAGCCGTGTGTTCCGGGCATGAAAGGCTGCATACTCAAAGGCAGTGACTACGTTTTCAGCGGCACGCCTGAGCACCAAAAAGAGGAAGAACCCAAAGAAGAGATAGACTTCGCAGCGTTGGTGCGAAGCCATTAGAACTTTTTAGGCCTCTTTGAGCAGCGGCAAGGTGTTAAGCAGGCCGTCACAATAGTCCCACTGATCCAAACTCTCTTGCCATTCGACAGGAATGGCACTCACCCCTTTATAGGCGCCTAGAACCATGCCGATGGCAATAGCGCGCGAGGCGTTGTCTCCGCCTATCATGGCATTGGCCTGCAGAGCGACTTTTAGCGCATCGTCTCTGTCGGCATATTTCAAGATAATGTAAACGGCACCCGGAAGAGTGCCTTCTGTCGGACTGGCTTTACCGACACGAATCGGCTCTGAACGCCCGATGTCCCACAACCGTGCCATGCTGGTCAGTGCCAGGTCATCCGAGAACTTCTCTTTGGAAAGTGAGCTGTTCGGGTCAGCCTCTTCTTTGACCTTGGCGATCGCCTGCGCGACCTTGGCTTCAATGAAACCACCCATCTCAACGGCAACACTCTCAATAGCGTCTGACGGGGTAGCGCCGTTAATAACGCGGTGGGTTACCCGGGCAAAATACTCGCCGCCGGCGAGTGCCGTCAGGTCTTTGTGGGTAAACATCGTTTTTCGGGCGACATCCGCCAGGGTCTCTTCGTCATCATAGTAGCCGTGGGCTGCAACATGACGAATAGCCATGGCGTTGGAGATACCGCCGAGGCGTTCGACAGGAACGCCCTGTCTGACCTGGTGGTAGGTCTCTTTGGTCATCGTACAGATCCATGAGCCCCAGCCGTTTTCCAGCCGGTTCATCCAGTGCGGAATCATCTCCGCAACGGAAAAAGGACGGGCCGGTTCAGCTGTTGCGGCCAGATGTTCAAGAACAACGATGTTGTAGTCGCCATAATCGGTTGTTCCGCCCGCTTTTTTACCTGGATGGTAGTTGCGTTCACCCCAGCCGATACCGTGGGTCTGTCCGCCCATCATCTCGCCCGGTGACATAAACTTCTCTATGGGTTTCTGCCCATAAGCCTCGTAGATCTTGACAGCATCATACTCATAGTGACTGCCCAGACATAGCGCGTCACCCACAATCGCACCGAAAAATGCACCTTTTATAGCCTCTTGTTTTGTACCCTGGTCCATACTGATCGCCTATTTTTTATTGGAGTCTAGCTTATATGGCATGTGTAAAGAGCAAGGATTTTTAGATGGTATTGCGCGCTTAGTCTGGTTTAAGCCGGGGCTATTTTGGCGGACAGACAAAAGAGCGCATGCTGATGGCACGCAGGGTAGGGCTCCAGCCGATGTGGAAGCCCTGATTCTTGGCAGTGACATAGAGGTAGTTGTCATGGAAATAGTGTCTGAAGACTTCAGAGACATCGTTAAGTGTCACAGCGATCCAGATAAAGCCGACCTCTTTGAGTGCATGTACCTCTTTGCGTTTTCGAATGATCTCGCGAAGGGCAAACTCAACATCACACACGTCTGCAGCCTGCCGAAACTCCGATATATCGACCATCGCTTTGATGTGACGTACCTCTTGTATCTTTTTCCAATAATCGTTTTGACGTTTGACATCAAAAAGTGAGGGCTTCGACGGCGCGTGACTAAGCACCATCATACTGACTTGTTGGAGATATTTGGGGTTTATGTGGACGATAGCATCGAACTGAAGGGCGGAAGGGTGTGCCGGTGTGCTGCCTGTTTCGTCAAGCAGCTGCGCATCCTCAAAGGCTGCAGCGTCTTCGCTGGTGTCAATACGCGCTTTGGTGTGGAGCAGCGCAACAGGGTAGTCGGGCTGGCAGATAAAGTCCGAATGGTGCATAGCGTCAACGAGTGACGCGTTCAATCCTTTACCTGTCGTAACCGTTGCCAGTGCTTTTTGTATTGCTGTAATGATCTCTGTCATGTCAACCCTTTACTAGTTGAACGATTATACAGTGGTAACATCTGAAATAGTTGAGAGTTTCATACAGTATCGCAGATTTAAATATTCGCTTGGCGAATATATATATTAGCAATATATCAAGATATCTTGATGTTTGTATTCTTTTTGGCTACAATGTTGAAACAGGAGCGGACTATGGAAGTGTTTTTAAAAAGTATTGCAGCCCTTAATGATGAGACCCGTGTTCTTATCTTACGGTTTATCGATACCTACGGCGAGTCATGCGTTTGTGACCTGCAGGCCTCTCTTGGCATGATCCAGTCGCGTCTTTCGCGCCATCTCAAGATCCTGAAAGAGGCCGGTTTTTTACGTGTAGAACGTAAAGGGACCTGGGCCTACTACTCCATACGGAGTCCGCTGGACCGCTTTCGCAGCGAAGCCTTGGCGGAGATACGGTGTTTGCCTATCGAACTGCCGCCACTGCAAAAATTATCAGAGACAGGGGAGTGTACATTATGAGTGCGAAAAAACAGGTGTTGATCTTATGTACCGGAAACAGCTGCCGTTCTATTATGGCTGAAGCGCTGATCAATGCGAAGCTCGGTGACTGTGTCGAAGCGCAGAGCTCGGGTGTGAAAGCGAGCGGCAAGGTAAACCCGCATGCGCAGGCACTCATTGAAAAAGAGGGGTACTGGCGCGAGACGTACCACTCCAAAGTGATCGAGACGGTGCTGCAGACACCTTTTGACCTGATCGTCACGGTCTGCGACAATGCCAAAGAGACCTGTCCGCTCTTTCCTTACGCGGTCAAGACGATCCATGTCGGTTTCGAAGACCCGAGCGGCAAAGCCGTCGAAGAGTATGCCAAGACGCTGGCGCTGATCGAATCGGAACTGCTGCCTGTAGTCAAAGCGGAACTCTGTTAGTGCAAAAAGTAAAAGGAGAGAACGATGTGGCATGAGTTAAGCGGTCAATTCGTTATGGACGTGTTGGGCCTGCAGGGTCGGCTTGCCGACGCACTGCATTTTTTCATCTATGACACGGTCAAGATCTGGTTTCTGCTTATTACCATTATCTTTGCCGTCTCTTTTTTACGCACCTGGTTCAATACGGAGTATGTCCGCGCCCACCTTCAGGGCAAGTCTGCTCTCTATGGCCATGTCGGCGCCTCTTTGTTCGGTATCATCACCCCGTTTTGTTCGTGCAGCGCGATACCGCTCTTTCTAGGTTTTATCCAGGCGCGGATACCGCTGGGGGTCACCTTCAGCTACCTTATCTCCGCACCGATGAACAACGAGATCGCGATCGCGATGCTCTTCGGGCTGTTCGGGTGGAAGGTGACGGCCATTTACATCGGCTTCGGGCTTGCAGTTGCGATTTTCGGCGGAATGCTCATCAGCAAGTTGCAGCTGGAGAAAGAGATACTGCTTGACGTCAAACCTATCGATGCGAAGCTGCAGGCCGAGATGGTTAAGCTCAGCTTCCGTGCCCGCGTCAAAGAGGCGTGGGCCTACTCGTTCGATATCTTTAAAAAGATCTATCTCTATGTGGTGCTCGGTGTGGGCGTCGGCGCATGGATACACGGCTACATCCCGACCGATTTCATCGCTCAGTATACCGGCGAAGGCAACCCTTTTGCGGTCATCATCGCGGTGATCTTGGGCATACCGATGTACTCGAATGCCGCCGGTGTGATGCCGCTTGTCGAGGTGTTGACCGCCAAAGGGATGTTGCTGGGAACGGCGCTCAGCTTTATGATGGCGGTGACGGCGTTGAGTCTGCCGGAGGCGCTTATCTTGAAAAAGGTGATCTCGCTGAAATTGATCGGGATCTTTTTTGCGATCGTCGGCAGCGGTATCATCGCGATCGGCTATCTGTTCAACATCATTTTATAAAGGAAAAACAATGTTTACAATCAACAACACAAAAAATGGCATCAGTGCGACGCTGACCGGTTTTAAAAAAGAGGATATCAGTGCCAAGATCGAGGCGTGCCAGGAAGGCACGTGCGCCTGTGCCTGCGACCCGGAGATGATGAAAAAGATCGAGAAGATCGAGGTGAGCGGCGAGGGCAATGAGACGAACATCGTGGTGACCGGAGATCTGGACGCAGCGACCATCGCACCGATGATGCAGGAATGTCTTTTGGACAACAGTGAGGAGAAATAGTGAAGATCGAAGTATTGTGCACCGGCTGTGCCAAGTGTATTACGCTAGAGAAAGTGGTCAAAGAGGCGATTGCCAAGAGCGGTAAGTTCGTCCAGCTTGAAAAAGTTGACGACATTATGAAGATCATGGAGTATCAGGTCGTCAGTACACCGGGCCTTGTTATCGACGGCAAGGTGGTGAGCACCGGTAAGGTGCTCAGTGTGGACGAAGTCTTAGCCTACATCAACGGATAACCGTGCAAGAGACTGTTCTCGCCCTGCTGGAGTCACACTCGCTTTTGGCATTTTTAGGGGCCTTCGGTGCCGGCAGCATCACGGCCGTTGCACCGTGTTCGCTCATCTCGGTGCCGCTTCTGGTCGGCAGCGCCGTGGCGATGAACAAGGACCTCGAAGGGCGAAAACGGGTCATCTACACCTACGCATTTGCGACACTTTTTGCTTTGGGTGTCATGCTGAGCTTCTCCATTTTAGGCTATACCGTCGCCAAGTTCGGCGGGTTTTTCTCGATCGCACCGATGTGGGCCTACATCGTCGCCGCCGTGATGAGCCTCTTGATCGGGCTTTATGCCTGGGGTGCTTTGGGGACAGTCGATAAATCATCGGTGATGAAACATCTCATAAAGTACCGTCTTTTCGGCGGTTTTCTGATCGGTATCATCTTCGGTCTGGTCAGTACCCCCTGTGCATCTGCTCCGCTGGTCGCAATCGTCACGGTGGCCGCCAACAGCGGGTATATCTATGCGTATGCCCTTATCTTGACCTTTGCCCTGGGCCATTCGCTGCTGCTCCTGGCTGCAGGCGTTTCGGTCGGTTTTGCACAGAACATCACCTCCAACAGCACCCTTGCAATCCTCTCGACCTATCTCAACAAGGCGTTTGCCTTGATGCTGATCGGTTTCGGATTCTATTTTGCCCATGAGGCATATCTACAGTTTTAGGAGATAGTATGAAATTATTGATGTCGTTTATAGTGCTCTTTATGTCCACACTTCTTTTTGCCGATGAACCGATGTTGAAAGAGACCGCTTACGTCTATGTCAAGTCGAGTATCGGCAAAGGCAAGCCGTACTTTGTCGAAGTGGGTTCGGAGAGCTGCCACAGCTGCAAGGAGATGGGCAAACTGCTCTACAAGGTAAAGCGGAAATATCCGGGTTACAACATCGACTTTGTCAATGTCAAACGCGAACGTCAGGCTGCTTATGACCTGCAGATCCGTATGATCCCGACGCAGCTGATCTTTGACAAAGCGGGCAAAGAGGTCTATCGTCATGTCGGTCCGCTGGGTACTGATGAACTGATGGGGCTCTTTACGACCTACGGATTTGATGTACAATAGCGTAAAGGATTGCGCATGAAAAAAGAGATCTTACAGGCATTGGTATCTGCCCTGATCGCTGCGACGGCCCTGCATGCAGAGAGCAAAAGTGTAAGTTACGATGCCTACCTGAACAGTTTTACCTATGACGAGCGCAAAGAGATGAAGATCAACAGTGTGGAGCTTTCCGTGATGCTCGAAGAGGGGAGTGCGCAGCTGGTTGATATTCGTTTCAAAGAGGAGTTCGAAGCGTGGCACATGGGCCCTGCGGTTAACATTCCGCTCAACGAACTTCCTCAGCGTCTGAACGAGTTGGACAAAACCAAGCTTATCGTGACCGCTTGCCCGCACAAAGACCGCGCCATTATGGCGCGGACCTTTTTGCGCTTAAAAGGCTTTGACACACGCTATCTTGTGGATGGGCTTACCGGGCTTGCAGAGTACTGGCGGGGTGACAGTGCCAAAGAGTTTATTGAAGAGTATCGGCAGGTTAAACCGGTTAAATAATCCTTACGATCTATCGCAGAAGGAGTTGTCATGAAAACCTTATTGATCCTGCGTCACGCCAAGTCAAGCTGGAAAGATGCCGCTTTGAGTGACCATGAACGTCCACTGAACAAACGCGGACACCGTGATGCCCCCAAAATGGGACGTCTGCTGCGTGAGAAGAAACGCCTGCCGCAGTTGATCATCGGTTCAAGTGCCAAACGGGTTCATGAGACAATAGAACATGTTAGCGAAGCCGGCGGATATAAAGGCGAAATCCTTTACCGGGACACGCTTTATTTAGGCGAGCCGGCCGATTATTTTACACTTCTAAAAGCAGTTGATGAGCGATATGACCGTGTCATGGTGGTCGGCCACAACCCCGGTATCGAAGAATTTCTTGAACTGCTTACGGGTCAAGAGCAGATTATGCCGACGGCTGCTTTAGCAGAGGTTGAATTGCCAATCGATTACTGGCAGGAGCTCGACGAAACTACTATCGGTACGCTGCTGAACCTATGGCTTCCGCGTCAGTTGGAGAGGTAGCGCCGTCTCTTTATAATTTAAAACTAATCTTATCCTTGCATCTATTTGGATGTTGAACGAGTGCAGATGATCATAGAAAAGATCAGAGGTTCGCGCCGTGGTAAAAATAGTATCCCAGTCCGATGGTATAGAGAAGGTCGCCGTATAGAGAGTGCTCGATAGCGGTTAGCAGCGTCGAACGGCTTTTGAGATAGGTCTGCGCGAACAGGAAACCGCCGAAAAAGGTGAAAATAACGGCAAGCCAGTTTTCAAAGACCACATGGACATAGGCAAAGACCAGCGCATTGGTAACGACAAGCGATAGGTGTCGGCCCCTGAAGAGTTTTTCATAACGGTGAAAAAAGAAGTTGCGAAACAGCAGCTCTTGAACAAAAGCTGAGAAGAGGGGATAAAAGAGAATGACTGCGAGCCACTGCCAGGGCTTGGCAATAGGTAAGGCTAAAAAGCTTTCCGGTTCATAGAACAGGACAAAAAGCGTCATCATACTTCCAATAATAAAGAAACGTTTTAGTACATCATAGAGCGCTTGCATACTAAAGTCGAATGCCAGGGTCTTGATCTTGCTGCTGCGCAGAAGAAGATAAGCATAAAGCGAAATTGCCCATAGAAGAGGCATGATAGCCTCTTTGGGAAGTGGTCCCCATACTACCAATAACGGTGGAAAGATAAAAATGAGAAAAAATTCGATAATGAGTGCAGGTTTTTTCATGATAATGACTATACCATAACTGTATTACTGTCATGACACTGAACGGTTCGGTTGTAGAAGGTCGGGTTGGTGCTATTAATGTATGTAGGGTTGTTTATCGGGGAATAAAAAGAGGAAAAGACAAGATGTCTTTTCCTCTATATTAGGAAGTGAAGTGAACTGAATTGAAAACCGAACAGATCTTAGTAGATCAGTGCCGGATAACTGTTGGTAAGGTGACCTGAATCATCGGACATATTACCGCCTGCATTGTCCGATGGCGAAAGGTGATGTGCCGATGCAATCGTCGACAGTGCAGCTACAGCCAGTAGTGATAGAATAAGATTTTTCATTGCTAATCCTTTGTGTTAATTTCGAGGAGAAGTTTAATACAGGTGTGTTAGTCAAGTATTAGCGCGTGCCAATGAATATCGCGCGCTTTTCTACTATAATTGCATCTATATTTACATAAAGGAAGTGCCATGTGCGACTTCAACAATCTAGATGATGCGGCAAAAGCGGCGTATCACAATCAATTAACAAAATGTGCCGATGCCTTTGGCGGTACGAACTTCTTTCTACAGCTACTCGAAGCAATCCGTAAAACGAAACCGCATCCATTGATGGCGAAGCACTGCGAATTTAGATTTTCACGCGGAATGGTAAAGTGGGAAAAGGTAATTTTTAAAGACAAATTTACACTGCTTACAAAGATACGTGTGAATGAAAATGAAGATGGAAACCTGCTGCCGGCAGAGGAGGACGCGTCGTATAAAAAGGTATTGAACCTTCTGCGCACACTTCAGCCGATCGAGTTTACGGTCATCCCGAAAAACAACAACGACGGCCCCGGTTTCACTTTTCATGCCTTTGACATTGTTGATAAAAAGACGACCCGCATCAACCCTGTTTTCGACGCACTTTTTTTCTGTTCGGTCGACACGATCAAAAAAGTACTGAGCTACACACCCAAAGCGTCGTGATGGACGGTCAACTGCGCAAGAACATACTCAGCGGCAAACGTGTGGCAATTGTTCTGAAAAAAGACCAGGACACGGGCCTTCTGACCGATGGGGTTGTACGTGATATTTTGACAAAATCGTCAAGCCACCCACACGGCATCAAAGTCCGTCTGATGAGCGGCGAAGTAGGACGGGTCAAAGAGGTCTATTAGAGTTGGGGCCCACGTTGTTATTGGCGCCCTATAAGAGAATATTGATTATAATCGCAAAATATTTAACAGTTTATACAGGAGTATAGTATGGGTAGAGCCTTTGAATACCGTAAAGCAGCAAAGATGAAACGTTGGGGGAACATGTCTCGTGTTTTCCCTAAGTTGGCGAAAGCAATCGAAAAAGCGGCTAAAGAAGGCGGTGGCGAGCCGGAGATGAACCCTAAACTCCGTACGGCGATCCTGAACGCCAAGGCGGAGAACATGCCCAAAGATAACATCGAAGCGGCGATCAAACGTGCAACGGGCAAAGATGCCAAAGATATGCTCGATGTCACATTTGAGGGCAAAGGTCCTAACGGATCGCTGATCTTTGTCGAATGTTTGACAGACAACAACACCCGTACCGTGGCCAATGTTAAAAACATTATTAACAAAAACGGCGGCGAGATGCTGAACAACGGCGCGCTTGATTTTATGTTTTCACGCAAAGCGATCTTTGAATTTGACCTGCCCGAAGGGATGGACATCGAAGAGCTGGAACTCGAACTCATCGATGCCGGTCTTGAAGAGATCGAAGCCGAAGAGGGCGAGTGTATTGTTCATACCGACTATACGGACTTCGGTAACATGAGCCATGCCCTTGAAGCGATGGGTATTGAGCTTAAAAAAGCGACACTCGAACGTATTGCCAACACACCGATCGAACTGACTGAAGAGCAGATCGAAGCGATCCAGCCAATGCTTGACAAGCTTGAAGATGACGATGATGTGCAGGCTGTCTATACCAACTTCAATTAACATACTTTCTCCCCGGCTGTATGGGCCGTGGGCTCTTCTTTTGACGGTTTCACTCGTTAGGATTCTCAATGATATTTAAAGCACTGCACGTGACCGGTCTGGTTTTGGTCTTTGTGTTGATGAGTGCTGCCGGCGTGTGGGGTGCTCTTGCTATGTACTACCTCGGTCCGCAGACGGAGATACTCCGCTATGGCCTAATGGTTCTTTTTACTCTCTTTACTCTTGGAATAGTTGCTGCTTTTGCGAGTAGATGGCGTCGTTGGTCTGCTCTCGGCCTCTATATGCTCACTATTACACTTCTGATAGGCTGCTTTTTCACCATAGAACCCTCCAACGACCGTGACTGGCAGACAGATGTCGCTGTATTACCGTATGCTGAGGTTGAGGGTGACCTTGTCACTTTTCATAATATTCGCAATTTTGATTATCGCAGCGAAACGGATTATACGCCGGCATATTATGACAAAAGCTTCGAATTAAGCAAGCTCGAAAGGGTTGACATTGTCGCAGTTTACTGGATGGGTCCGGCGATCGCTCATGTCTTTTTAAGTTTCGCATTTAGCGGCGGGGAGCATCTGGCCGCCTCGATAGAGACGCGCAAGGAAAAAAATGAAGAATATTCGACGATCAAAGGTTTCTTCCGGCAATATGAACTCTACTATGTCGTTGCCGATGAACGCGATGTTATGCGCTTGCGCACCAACTACCGTTTCGATCCGCCGGAAGATGTCTATGTTTACCCGCTTAAGGGAACGCTCGGCAATGCCCGGCAGCTGTTTTTGGAATATGTGAAAAAGATCAATTCGCTTAACGAACAGCCGGAATTCTATAACAGCCTGACGACGAACTGTACCACGAATATCTGGCTTAACTCCCTTGTCAATCCGGACCACCTCCCTTTTGACTGGAAAATCATTGCAAGCGGTTATCTCCCGGAGTATCTTTATGACAAAGGGCGGTTGAACAGCCAGGGACTCTCTTATCCAGACCTACGTAAACAGGTCCATGTGAATGCACGGGCGCAAGCGGCAGATAATGCAGCAGATTTTTCAGAACGTATTCGAAAAGTACCGTAATAAAGTGTATAAAAGATTTTTTTGGGGTATTGCACCGATCAGTTGACGAAGATGAAAATAGATAAACACTTGCGTTATACAAGATGTTGAGTCGTCAGATCATATAGTCAAATCGTGCGGTATTACTCTGACTCTCCAACATTAACAGACGACACGATTTCTCCAAGATAGCCAACTGTTTTGCCATCTCATGCAAGTTTCGGTTGTAGGAGTAGACACCATAGCCTCTGATGACCATTATATTTGTCTGATTATCAATAAAATACTTCGGAATTTCGGTGATGGCACGATGATACCAGTTGTCAAAGTTTTTAGGGTTATAGATGGTAATGGGGCCCAACTCTTGATGACCGAAATAGTCCTTAGGATCGATGATATTGTGTACCAGTGAATAGGCTGTGGTAAAGGGGGGCATCGTGAAGGTAATAAATTTTGCATCGGTGATTTTGTTGTAGATGCCTTTGTGTATCCCTGAATCAACGCTGGCGTCGTTCCAGCGGTAATCTTTGTCATAATAGAGCTCTATGAGGTGCTCATCATCGATGGCGTCAAAGATGGCTTCATTCGTGTTAATAACAAAACGGTTGTTCTCCGTTTTGGCTGAAAGTGCTCCATGATAAATGCCGTAAAAGTCTTTACGGAACATAGAAAGGGCAAAAGATGCTAATTGTTTGTTGAGTCGTGCTTTGTTCATAGTGCTATTCTAGCATAATTATAAGCGTAATTTTGGTTTTTGTGAGCGTGCACCTGCCGGTGCACTCAGAAGTATAGAGGGGTTATTTTAATTTGCCGTTACCGTACTCTTCGAAAAGGTACTCGGTAACCGTGTTGGCATCAACATCGGTGATAGGTGCTTTAAAGTGAACGATCATCTTTTCCACTTTTTTACGCCAGAACTCTTTAGACTGGCGTCCCTGGTTGGTCACATAACCAAAAGAGTGACAGGTAAGACAGTTCCCATTGACGGCATCAAAACCTTTACCCATCTTGACCTCGAAAGGGATGTATGGAACGGCAATATCGCCTTCGACCTGAGCAAAAAGAGGTGCAGTTACGAGGGCTGCCAAAAGTAATAGTTTTTTCATCATCATCTCCTTAAATCACGTCTACTGTAACGACATCAATACCGTTAAACTTGTAACCGCCGTGGTTCCATTTGACATCTTGTGCAAATGGCTGCTCTTGACCGATCTTGTTGATCGCTTTAGCCATAATGGTCATCTTTCCGAACTTGGTCGGATTGATCGCCAATGAGAACGCTCTGTAGGCATAACGGCCTGCTTCGCCACTGTCGAGTTTCGCAGATTTCCATGTCTTACCTTCATCGATGGAGATCTTGACATCACGAATACCGTGACCGTCATCCCAGGCGACGCCGCGAACAACAACGTGAGAATTTGTCTGAAGAACAGAACCGTTTTCAGGGTACCCGATAATAGATTTGACATTCATCTTGGTGATCGGCTTGGTTGTCTTAAACTTCTCTTCCGGTGTCTCACACTCACACTCATTGTCAGGTACACGGTAGGCAACGTCCATAAAGAAGAGTTTTTTGTATTTGTCAGTCACCGTGATGTTGCTTAACATCTTGACCCAGCTGTCCGAGTAGGTCCCCGGAATGACAAGACGGAGCGGAAAACCGTTCAGGTATGGAAGGTCTTCGCCGTTCATCTCATAGGCGAGGATAACATGGTCGTCCAACTCCTCAAGATGAAGTTCACGAATAAAGTTCGGTGTCTCATAATAGGCTGCTGTTTCACGGCCGTTAAAACCGATCCATTCCGCACCTTTTTTAAGACCGGCCTGGTCAAGAAGGTCACTTAAGCGCACCCCTTTCCATTTTGCACAGCCCATTGCACCGTGGCCCCACTGGATCCCGCCTGCAGTTGGTTTAAATGCTGAACGGCTATTACCGCCACACTGCAATACTGCTGTCACTTCGACCTGTTCAAAGTTGGCTGGGTCTTTCAAAAAGTCAAGTGTGATGTTAAGCTCTCTCTCAACAAGTCCATCGATCTTGATGTTGTAGTGTTTCGGATCGATATGTGTCGGAATGTCCGGCATGTGCCAGCGTACAAAGAAAGCGTCATTAGGCGTAATTGCATTGGCAAATGTGGAACGCGGTGATTCTAGAAGAGGCGGTCGGTCGGAATAGGTGATCATTGGGCGTTTTTCAGGAAAAGCGATATTTGAGATCTTGCGATTGTCGATCGGTTGTCCTGTTACACCGGCCTCTAAAGAGGTTGCCATGGCGGCAGCAGCCCCTGCTAAAGATGTTTTGAAAAAGTCTCTACGTTTCATGCGGAACCTTTGGTAAATAATGCTTGTATTTTAGCACACAAAGAGGGGTATGGCAAATAAAGATAAGGTGATATAATAAACAATATAATTGAATGTTACAAAGGTATACACACAATAATAGTGAATTAAACTATGAGTGGATAGTATATGCAAGACCGTAAAAAAGGCAGAATATGTATTCGTTTAAACAGTTAGAACTTTTTATCTCTTTGGCCCGAACCGAGCGGGTAGTCGAGACAGCTAAAGAGTATGAGATGAGCCAATCGGCTGTTTCGATGTCAATAAAAGAGCTGGAGAAGGAGCTTAATGAGCAGCTCTTTGACCGAATCGGCAAAAAGCTTATTCTCAATGATCGGGGGCATCTGCTGCTGGAACGTTGCAAGGTGCATGTCGAAGGCCTTAAAGAGATCTTTGCAAATTTCAATGCCTCACAGTTGATGGGCGAACTGCGCATTACGGCCAGCGTTACTATCGCCGATTATCTCATGCCGTACCTTTTAAATGACTATCTCAGCACCTATACGGGCCTCAATATAAAACTCAAAAGTGCCAACACCTCGGATGTTATTCGACAGGTGAAAAATGGGGAGTGCGATCTTGGTTTTATTGAAGGCGCATGTCTTGACGGGGCGATAGAGTGCCATGTACTGATGCAAGATGAATTAATAGTAGTCAGCCGGGATGAGACGCTGAAAAAGCAAGGTGGCCTCTTTATAGACCAATTGTTAAGTAAAAAATGGGTTCTGCGCGAAGAGGGTTCGGGAACACGTTCCGTATTTCTAAATGCCATTGCACCGCTCGACAAAGAGCTCAATATCTTTATGGAGTTTGAAAACACCGAAGCGATTAAGAACTTTTTGTTGAGTGACGATGCCTATGTTTCGACGCTGCCGAGGATCTGTGTGGCTAACGAGCTCAAAGAGGGTAAACTGTTTGAAGTTGATGTTAAAAATATGGCTTTTGAGAGGGACTTTAGTCTGGTGCAAAGACGAGATCGTACTGAATCAGCGTTGATGAAGCATTTTAAAGATTTTGTGATGGTGCGGTTTGCGTAACTTTTTTTTTCTTTAGTTATTGTTTTGGGCTTTCTAGTTTCATAAAAACTTTGCTTATGTCTTGACAATTTAAATATCCTAGACTTCTCTCATACTTTTTTTCTCCGCAAAAAAAGTACGCAAAAAAGCTCTCGTGGCGGCTGCGCGGTCGGTGGCTACCGACTGCTTTCCTTCCAGTCGTTCTTTCGCTAAAAACGACAAAACTCGCTACGCTCAGACAATGCCGTTTTCTCTACGCTCTTTCT
>JBFEJN010000050.1:0-17215 GCA_041553195.1 Sulfurimonadaceae bacterium | reverse complement strand
CCGTCGCAAGATTAAGCGGTGACGACTTCATCATACTGATAACTGAGCTTCCGCTTCAAAGTGAAGAAGCTAAAGAGAGAGCGATGATGATTGCAAAGAGCTTTAAAGATCAATTCCTGCAGCCATTTTTCATCAATGACCAAGAGTATCATGTCAATATCAGTATGGGTATCTCTTTTTTTCCAAATATCAATGAATCCGCCTTTGATGTTCTTAAACGTGCAGAAATTGCAATGTATCATGCTAAAAAGCAGGGTCGTAACCGCATAGAACTGCATCAAAAAGATATGGATGAAGAGATATCGGTTATCCTGGATGTTGAAAACAGGCTGCGTGCAGCTATTAAAAACAGTGAGTTTGAGCTCTTTTATCAGCCTCAGGTCGATATCTATTCAAACACCATTATCGCAGCCGAAGCATTGGTACGATGGAAACAGAAAGATGGCAGCTATATTATGCCCGGTCAGTTCATTCCTATAGCAGAAGCAAGTGGACTGATCTTGCCGATGAGTGCCTGGATCATTAAGACAGCGATCAAACAGATGATTGCATGGAAAGAGCAAGAAAGTCCTCTCAATATCAACAGAATTGCCATCAATATCAGTGCCATTCATTTCGCACAGGCAGATTTTGTTGACCAGATCAAAAGTATCTTGCACAAATACCCTGTTGACCCCAAACACATTGAGTTTGAACTGACCGAAAGTATAGCCTTAGTCAACATCGAAGAGACGATCCAAAAGATCGAAGAGCTTAAGAAAATCGGTATTACCTTTGCCCTGGACGACTTTGGCACAGGTTATTCGTCACTTGCTTATCTCAAGCGCCTTCCCATCGACTATCTCAAGATCGATCAGTCATTTATTAAAAATATGATGGTCGACAATGAAGACAAACTCATTACCGACACCATCGTCTCTGTTGCGCAAGCCTTCCAGCTCAAAGTTATCGCAGAAGGGGTTGAAGAGATCGAACAGCTCGAACATCTTAGAACCATTGCTTGTGATATTTATCAGGGGTACCTCAAGAACAAACCCGTGTCTGCAAAAGATTTCGCTGTTTTGGTCAGGGATTTAGAAAAAGATCTTCTCTAGCACTTCAACACCTTTCAATTTTATTATCTTCGGCAGCACCTCATAATAACAAAAGGGTCACAGGTTAATACGAGATATATTTAACAATAATACTGTCAGGGAAAAAAGTTTTTTTATGGTTATAAAAGAGAGTGACGGCGTAAAGGTTACGCCGTCAGTTTTGGTAGTAGATTATACGGCTTTGATCGTAACACCGTATTTTGATTCAGCAACATCACGCGCTTCGAGGTGATAGTTGTTGATTTCGTTGAAGTTCAGGTATTTGTAAACATCTGCTGTTTTGCCAGCCAGTTTTTCAGGAACAATACTCATGTACTCTTCTACTGTCGGGATACGTCCAAGTTTAGAACATACCGCTGCAAGCTCAGCAGAACCAAGATAGACCTGAGTGCCTTTTCCTAGACGGTTGTCAAAGTTACGTGTCGATGTTGAGAAAACCGTTGAACCTACACGAGCACTTGCCTGGTTACCCATACATAGTGAACATCCAGGAACCTCTGTTTGCGCTTCGATCGCTTTGAAAACGTCGTAGTACCCTTCGTTGATAAGCTGCTGCTCATCCATACGGGTCGGTGGAACGATCCAGAATTTCTCAACCGCTACCTTGCCTTCGCCACGCATTACTTCACCGGCTGCACGGTAGTGACCGATATTGGTCATACATGATCCTAGGAAGACTTCGTCAATCTTCTCACCGGCAACTTCGCTAAGAAGTTTAACGTTGTCCGGATCGTTTGGACACGCCAGGATCGGCTCTGTTACTTCGTTAAGATCGATTTCGATCACTGCTGCATACTCTGCATCAGCATCCGGCTGCATCAACGATGGTTTCGCCAACCACTCTTTCATCTTGTCCGCACGACGCTGTAGTGTACGTGCATCTTCGTAACCATCTTCGATCATTGCTTCAATAAGAGCAACATTTGATTTCAGGTATTCAACAACCGGTGCTTCGTTTAGAAGAACCGTACACGCTGCTGCAGAACGCTCAGCAGAAGCATCAGAAAGTTCAAACGCCTGCTCTGCTTTAAGATCAGGAAGACCTTCGATCTCCAGAATACGTCCGTTAAAGATATTTTTCTTACCTTTTTTCTCAACCGTCAAAAGACCTTGCTGAATCGCATAGTAAGGAATAGCATTTACAAGGTCACGTAGTGTGATACCCGGCTGCAAGTCACCTTTAAAACGTACCAGAACAGATTCCGGCATGGTAAGTGGCATAGAACCTGTAACCGCTGCGAAAGCAACGATTCCCGAACCACCTGGGAAAGAGATACCGATCGGGAAACGTGTATGTGAATCCGCACCTGTACCAACCGTGTCCGGAAGTGTCAAACGGTTCAACCATGAGTGGATAACACCATCACCCGGACGAAGTGCAACACCTGAACGGTTGGAGATAAAGTCAGGAAGCGTGTGATGCATAACAACGTCAGACGGCTTAGGATACGCTGCTGTGTGACAGAAAGACTGCATTACAAGGTCTGCAGAGAAACCAAGTGCCGCAAGTTCTTTGATCTCGTCACGTGTCATTGGACCTGTTGTATCTTGAGAACCGACCGTTGTTGTAACCGGCTCAACATACATACCCGGACGTACGCCGTCCATACCACATGCTTTACCAACCATCTTCTGAGCAAGTGTATAACCCTTACCTGTATCGGCAGGCTGCTCAGCAGTCAAGAATGCATCTGTTGCGCCCATACCCAGAACACCGCGTGCTTTAGAGGTAAGACCGCGACCAATGATCAATGGAATACGTCCGCCTGCACGTACTTCGTCAGTGATCGTGTTCGGGTTTAGCTTGAATGTTGCAACACATGCACCATCTTTGTGTGCTTCACCTTTGTACGGGTAGATAGTAACAACGTCACCCGTCTCCATACCAGATACATCCATCTCTAATGGCAATGCACCTGAATCCTCACATGTAGCGAAGAAGATCGGCGCGATAATACCACCGATAACAACACCGCCTGTACGCTTGTTTGGAACACCCGGAATATCTTCACCCATGTGCCACTGAACAGAGTTAACACCTGACTTACGGCTTGAACCTGTACCGACAACATCACCTACGTAAGCGATCGGGTTGCCTTTTTCTTTAAGAGCCTTGATCGTGTTGATCGGGTCTTCCATCTTCGATTGAAGCATCGAGTTTGCGTGCAGTGGAATATCTGAACGTGTAAATGCCTCAGAAGCCGGAGAAAGGTCATCTGTATTGGTCTCACCCGGAACTTTGTAGACAGTGATCGTGATCTCTTCAGCAAGTGCCGGCTTGGATGTAAACCACTCAGCATTTGCCCAAGATGTCATCACTTCAGTTGCTGCAGCATTACCTGCTTTATGAAGTTCTTCAACGTCATTGAATGCATCATATACAAGCAAGGTATGCTTAAGTGCCTCTTTAGCCGCTTCAACTACTTTTGTGTTCGCTGATGTCAACGAGTCAACCATAGGCTTGACATTGTAACCGCCAAGCATCATACCCATGATCTCTACAGCTTTTTCAGGAGAAATGCCGGCAACGGTTACGTTCTCAGCAGCTACATCATTTAAAAAAGCAGCTTTTACATATGCCGCATCATCAACACCCGGTGCAATACGGTTCGTTAAAAGATCTAACAGTTCGTCAGTACAGTCTGCTTTGATCAATTCGATCAATGCTGCTGTCTGCTCAGCTGAAAGTGGAAGTGGTGGAACGCCTAGAGTTTCACGCTCTGCAACGTGTGCTTTATAGTCTTCTAAAAAAGCCATAATATCTCCTGAATTTTAAGTTTCACGATTATAACGAAGTTTTTCCAAACAACCGGATTGCTGTTACAAATATAAACACATCAATTGCATAAATGTGTATTTTTTACACACATGCCATGAAGTGCTGTCTACAGGGGATATCTTGAAGATGAAGTGATCGATATCATTTTGCAATATGTTACATATATACACATTATTCACTCTGATTACACTGCAAAAATTGTTCTTGCGGTATCTACCATAATGTTAATTGATTCAGAAGTTTATTCAGACTTTATAATGACGATCTACCTATTTTCAAGACAAGCGTTCGCCATCATTTCCTTGGATCTGCACAAAGTATTTCGATTAGACCTGCCCTGCTGCAGTAGAAATATTTCTTTAATCGCAAAAAGCTGTACCGATTCGCACTCCGGCTATCCATCTTTATGTGTTAAACGAAAACAACCCGTCAAACGTATTGATATCATTTAGTATCACACATAAAAAAGGTAGTTTATAATTACGGCCCTTTTATAAGCTATCGCTTATTTCCAAGTATCCTGGCGTATTACAACACTGTTTTCCTGGTCATGCAGCGTTAATTCACCCTCGCTGATATTGCATTGTAGTTCCATACTGCGTTGTGCCAACGCTTCTATATCACCCTCAAACCGCAGGTGGATGACCGAAAGGTTTGCAAAACGTTTTAATGTTTTTTCAGCCTGTTTCCACCAGGAAAGAGCGCTCCCCTCCTGATAGGTATAGAGAATCACCCGATTGGCACGTCCGCACGCTTTACGAATGCGTTTTTCGTCCGGCTGGCCCAGGTCGATCCAAAGATCAATATCACCGCTTAGCGACTTTGCCCATATATCAGGTTCATCGTCTTGTGCTATACCTTTCGTGAACTCCAAGGCTTCAGCCGCGTTAAGAACATATGCACTCAAGCGCACCATCAACCGAAGATCATTTTCCGAAGGGTGTTTCGCCATTGTCAAATTCTGTTCGACATAATAGTGCCGATCCATGTCCGCAATATTCAGATTGCACTTATAGATTGTTGCGCCTTTGGCCATCTCTTTTCCTTAGTCTCTAGTCGTTTGAACACCGAAGAACAATACATTCTCCTGTTATTTATCTCCATAGATGCCCTATTCAATACGAAAAGAGCACCTGTGTATACAAAGATGCAGTAGTCGTTCCTGCAACTTATAGTTCAACGTTTTTTTGTCTCTCCACTGCTTTACGGTAAGACAAGACTTTTTTTGCGATCTCAGCATTGTAGCCATGCATCGAACTCTGTACCCATTTTAAGTACTCGTCAGGCAGTTCGCCCCATTTCTGACCTTTATGCTTGCCAAAACCGATGATCTCATCTGCTTCGCGAGGAGGGGTTGACAGCGGACCGGAAGTCGCGAATATATCAATCACTCTTTTGGGTTCCAATATCTGTACATCGATGTCTGAAAGTTTAAAGATCTGTTGAAGGTACTCGATGGAAGCGCGTTTACGAATGGAAAATCGCTTAAGGTCTTCACGAAAAAAACCGCCACGGTTTTCCGCAAATTCAATGAGTTCCTGCAGGGTGTTTTCATCCAGCTCAGCATAGTTCTTTATGACAAAATCTGCCATGGTCGCTTTTTGGTAGAGCTCCAGGACGACTAACATCAGCCGCCTACGATCTCACGGTTTCCTTTGGCATTTGGCTCCGAAAGAATACCATGGGCTTCAAGCTGTTCGATAAGACGTGCCGAACGGTTGTAACCGATCTGCAATCTGCGTTGAAGGTAGGAGATGGAGGTCTTTTTGTCGGAGAGAACGATCTCTTTGGCCTCTTCGTAAAGCTCGTCTTTTTCGCCGACCGTCATACCTTCATCTTTGGAACCGGCAGTTGATTCATCGGCTAAAAACCGGTTGTCGTATTGTGGTTCACGCTGCGACTTGAGGAATTCAACGATCTGTTCGATCTCCTCTTCGGTACTCCATGGCGCATGCAGGCGGACCAGTCCCGTTGCACCTGGAGGGGTAAAGAGCATGTCCCCGCGGCCAAGCAGTGATTCTGCCCCCTGCTGATCAAGAATGATCTTGGAGTCGATTCGCTGCCCTACTCTATAGGAGATACGCGATGGCAGGTTCGCTTTGATAAGACCTGTTACGACATCAACGGAAGGACGCTGCGTCGCAACGATAAGGTGTATTCCCGAGGCACGGGCCATCTGTGCCAGACGTCCGATAGAGAACTCGACGTCTTTACCGCTTGTCATCATCAAGTCGGCAAGCTCGTCAATGATGACAACGATATACGGAAAGACCTCTCCGCCCTGTCGTTTTGCCTTTTCATTGTAGTTCTCAATGTTTTTGGTACGCGTCTCGCTCATAAGACGGTAGCGGCGTTCCATCTCTCCGACCATGTTGTTGAGTGCTACGATGGCCTGCTTTGCTTTCGTGATCACCGGTGTCAAAAGATGCGGAATATCGTTGTAGATCGAGAACTCCAGCATCTTTGGATCGATCATCATCAGACGGAGCTGGTCCGGCGAGTTACGGTACAAAAGGCTCAGGATCATCGCATTGATACCAACCGACTTACCCGAACCTGTTGTTCCGGCGATCAGCAGGTGCGGCAGTTTTTTAAGGTCGG
Organism: Sulfurimonadaceae bacterium; assembly: GCA_041553195.1. Taxonomy (GTDB): domain Bacteria; phylum Campylobacterota; class Campylobacteria; order Campylobacterales; family Sulfurimonadaceae; genus Sulfonitrofixus. Next base: position 10,741 of record JBFEJN010000050.1, on the reverse strand, counting down.
TAATAAATGGTTTGCCGACAATATCTTTACCCAGCACAATCGTCAGTGGAGAAGAAGCATCCTGAAAGAGCTTGCTTTCAAGAATATCGCGCAGATAGATCGTCTCTACGGTTCGGTTTGGAATTTCAATACCCACAACGTCTTTACCCGGAATCGGTGCCTGAATACGGATCGTCTCTGCACGCAGTGCCATGGCAAGGTCGTCTTGCAGGCTCAGGATCTTGGAGACTTTAATATTGGGTCCCGGTTTAAACTCAAACGTAGAGACGACCGGACCGGCATACGTCCGGACGACATCACCGTCGATTTTGAAGTGTTGAAGCTTTTCAATAAGATCGCTGATCTTGGCGTCAAGCTCCGCTTCATCGATCTTGTTCCCCTGCTTCGGTGCTTTTTGCAAAAAGTTCAATGACGGCAGTTTAAAGTTTTTCGGTTTTTCCGTTTTTCCGGTCTCGATCTGTTCAAGGAGCTTTTTGTTCTCTTCAAGCTCACTGACAACAACAGTCTGCTTCTGTTCTTTCACTTTCTGCGCTGCTTCAAGGATGGTCCGTGGTTTAGGCTCCTCGAGAGGATCTACGCTTGCTGTGTTCTCTGTCTCTTCTGCTTCAGGCTGTACTGTTTCATCTGCTTTAATCAGACGGATCTTTGCTTCGGTTTCGAGGAACTCATCTTCATGCTTGCGTAAATAAGCCGGTGTGTCCAGCTCATCTTTAAGTTCAGCCTCATCGATGAAAGCATCATCGTTTACTTTTACCGTTGCTGCTTTTGTGCGCACCGGTTTCACTTCGATGACTTCGTCTTCCTCATTCTCTTCATCCTCTTTTTTACGTGGCAATGACGGTAAAGAAGGCAGAGAGAGCCGGGAACCCGCATCCTTTAGAGGCTGTGCCATTTCACCGACACTTTTGTCAAAGATCATGACCAAAGAGAGAATAAATGACATAAAGAAAAAGACCCATACTCCGAAATAACCGATATATGTTGTCGTGAAATCAACAAAACTTGATCCTATTGAACCACGAAGCTCACCGTTTGTGACCGTTGCCTGAAAGATCTGCAGCGCAAAAAAAAGCAAAATATAGGCAACCGTGATCTCTGCCCGGCGCACATCGAATCCTGCTCGGCGATAGAGAAAATAAAATCCGAGACCAAGTACAAAAAGATAAATGTACGCAAGGTAACCGAACAGCTCCTGGTTCAAGATCGCAAAATCAGCGCCAATACTGCCGATAATGCCGGAATTACCAAGTATGGTAGCCATGGCCAAGTAGAAGATAACCCCAAAGATTGTGATAAAAAGTGCATCTCGTAAAATAGGAACATCCTTGTCAATGTATTATATGTATTTATTATTCTGAAGAGTATATCAAAAAGAGTGCTTAAAGTGGCTTTTATAGGCGTATTGACGTCTCATATTTGTAGACAATGTTTACATTCTGAGTCGAAACGTATAATGTTACTGTTTTACTCATGTTTTAGATTGATTTCAAGATTGAAGGGGTGGTACCGCCGGCCGGACTTGAACCGGCACATCTCGCGATATCGGATTTTGAATCCGACGTGTCTACCATTCCACCACGGCGGCATGTTTGTAAGGCTGAAATTATAGAGAGACTTAACTTAAAGTAATGTGAATTTTAAATATTTTCTCAACATCTATATAACTTACTATATAGTTGTTATTTACACATTTACTGACACCAGTCCTTAGCCTTGTGTCCGCCGTCATAAACAACTGCAAGTTCTTCGTCGATCAGCATTCCACCGAGACTTTGACCGTCAACATAAACATCCGCGACAATGCGAAAATATTTTCCCCGCTTCATACGACGAAGTTCAATCGTTTTTGCGTGCCGCAGTTTATCAACGCTAAACTCTTTTGCTTTACGGGCAAGCATTTTTTCTTTCTCGCAGCTTCCACGCAGCTCCGGCGTATCAATACCGTTTATCCGTACACCGATTCGATTGCCTATAATGTCAGGATACCCCGCTATATTGGCACGAAAGGTGTCTCCGTCATAAATACTGGTCACTTCCGAGACATCTACCGATCCATATTCTTTGTTTGTAATTGATTCTGCATATAAGGGTAGAGAGAATGTGACGACCAATAAAATTTTAAAAAAACGCATCTGTGTCATGTTCATCTGTTCGTGGGCTTTGTGGTATGATTTGGCACTAGTAATACCTTTACATCAGGGATCTTGGCGTGTCTAAAACACATCTCTCAAACATACTGACTGCTTTATTGTTTATCGCTTTGTCCATTTTTAACGGATGTGCTGAACACAAAGAGACGGTCCAGGCCAGAGCTGAAGCTGTACCTGACATAACTGCTGCCTACCTGTTAGAGCACCGTATTATATCTTATGAACCACGATACCTGGAAAAGGTCATCACCACCCTTCCCTATGAGATCAAGACTTTCGATGAAAGCTATGTCATTTATCTGGTTGCTCGTCTGCCTGATAAGAACAGCACTGCTATATGGAAAGTCAAGGAACCGCATTATTATCTCTGGCTGGAAAGAAGGTCAAACAATTGGAGGGATTTTACGACTGTTTACGCCACCGGTTTGAATGCCTTAACAATCAACTCACACTACTCTGCTATACGGCAGGGAAAATACTATAAAGAGTACACGATCAACTTGAGTCTTGAACAGCTTTCCGCTGTACAAGACTCCGGATTAGAACTCGTACTGATAAATCAACATGGTATCCGCTCAACAGTCACTGTCCCAGGTGACTATGTCAAGGCATATTTAGAAATGTTACCGCCTTCCACTCAATGAGTTGGGTTTTTCTCTACTTCTGACCATCCACAAAAATACAACCATCATCACCGGTACTAAAAACAGCGTCAGCCAAATATCTATCAGCATATCATTCCTTTTGTTATCAGATCCAACATCGTAGAAAAAAACTGTGTGAGAATCGTGCCGACTTCTCTTTATTGCAAATAAATCAGCTTAAAATGCTATTATTACAAACTAAATAAGCGGTGTCCAAGGGACAAATTCGAGGTGTGATGAAAGTACTGATAGCCATTAGCGGTGCAAGTGGAGCCAGCCTTGGCATAAAAGCGCTTCGTGCCCTGCCTGATAGTGTCCAAAAACATCTTATTGTCTCAGACCATGCACAGATCGTGCTGGAGAAAGAAGAGAACGTTATCTTGCACAAAGATGAGGCTATTTGGGCCTCTGTTGCTTCCGGTTCATTTGGGGTGGATGCCATGCTCATCATTCCCTGCAGTATGAACACACTTGCCAAGATCAGTGTCGGTATTGCGGACAATCTGACCACTCGTGCAGCCAGTGTCATGATCAAAGAGCAGAAAAAGCTGCTTTTGGCACCAAGAGAGATGCCATTTTCGCCGATAGCCTTAGAGAACATGCACAAGCTGTCGATGCTCGGCATCATCATTGCACCACCGGTTTTGGCCTACTACTCCGAACAGGACACCTTGGAGAAGATGGAAGACTTTATGATCGGCAAATGGTTCGATTTGATCGGCATTGAAAACAACTTATATAAACGCTGGAGTGATAATGACTAATCCAAAGATCGCCCTCTATCCCGGTACCTTTGACCCCATAACGAATGGCCATGTCGACATTGTAAAGCGTGCTGGAAACCTTTTTGACGAAGTCATCATTGCCGTGGCTGATTCGCGTGATAAAAAGCCGATGTTTACCTTGGATGAACGTATCGATCTGGCTAAAAAGGCTATTATCAACATACCCAATGCACGTGTCATCGGGTTTGACAATCTTACGGTAGACCTGGCAGCATCTGTAAATGCCAAAATATTGATCCGCGGTCTCCGCGCTGTCAGTGATTTTGAATATGAACTCCAATTGGGCTATTTGAATCACTCTCTTGATGATGAGATCGAAACCGTTTATCTGATGCCGAGTCTTAAAAACGCTTTTATCAGTTCATCTATTGTTCGCAACCTACTGAAGTTTAATGGCAAAACCGACCATCTTCTTCCTACAGAAGTCCAAAAGGTGATCGGAGGGATGAAATCGTGTACATTGCAATAGAAGGTATCGATACTGCCGGCAAAAGTACGCAAATAGCACGTCTGAGAGAAGCCTATCCGGATGCTGTTATTACCAAAGAGCCCGGTGCAACCAAGATCGGTCATCGTATTCGAGACATCGTTTTAAGCGGTGAAGTACAGAGTGCCAAAGCAGAGTTCCTTCTCTTTTTGGCAGACCGTGCCGAGCACATGCAGGAAGTCGTCCGTCCCAACATGGACAAGCTGGTCATCTCCGACCGCAGCGTCGTTTCCGGTGTTGCTTATGCCATGGTGCAAGAGAGTATCTCTTTAACGGCTATCTTAGATCTTAACCGGTTTGCGACAGACGGCAACTACCCGCAGATCCTTTTTCTGCTAAAACTGAGTGAAGAGGAGCTGCATTTCAGACTCTCACAAAAAGAGCTTGACGGCATTGAGGCGCGTGGAACGGCCTATCTGCTGGACATACAAGAAGCACTGATCGAGGCGGCAAGACTGCTTGAGATAACGTTGGTCATTATAGACGCTGCAAAGCCAATTGAGACGATTACAGAAGAAATTATTAACACGATCAAGGATACCAAATGATTCAATCCCTACGCGGCATGAATGATATGTTCAGCCCTGATGCTGAGCGATACGAATATTTTATAGAGACAGCAACGGCGATTGCCAAACGTTACGGTTTCAGCTATTTCGAGTCCCCTATTTTAGAAGAGACGGCACTGTTTAAACGCTCTGTCGGTGAATCAAGTGACATCGTCGGCAAAGAGATGTACCAGTTTATCGACAAAGGCGAAAATGACGTCTGTCTCCGTCCTGAAGGCACGGCAGGTGTTGTCCGCGCGTTCATACAAAAGAAACTGGACAAACAAGGCGGTATCCACCGTCTTTTCTACCACGGCCCGATGTTCCGGTATGAACGTCCGCAAAAAGGACGTCTGCGCGAATTCCACCAGTTTGGAATAGAAAGTTTCGGTGTCGAGAGTGTTGTCGAAGATGCAACACTGATCATGATGCTGGCCGATATACTCAACACACTGGGGATCAGTTATAAACTCAAACTCAACTCCCTTGGGTGTCAGGAGTGTATGCCACCTTACCGCAGCAAACTTGTCAGCTTCCTCGAAGAGGTCGAAGAAGAGATCTGTGAGGATTGTGTCCGCCGAAAAGTGACAAACCCGATCCGTGTCCTTGACTGCAAGAACGGTAGTTGCCAGGAGCGTTACATTGAGGCACCGAAGCTCATGGACAATCTCTGTTCGTGTTGTGATGTCGATTTCAGCATATTACAGACAATGCTGCGCGACAATGGGATCGACTTCGAGGTAGACACGCACCTTGTTCGCGGTCTCGACTACTACTCGAAAACTGCTTTCGAATTTGTCAGTGATGAGATCGGCGCCCAGTCTGCCATTGCCGGCGGTGGCCGCTATGACCGACTGGTCGAATTCCTCGACGGCAAAGAGACCCCGGCGGTCGGTTTTGCCATCGGGATCGAACGCCTGCTTGAGCTTATCAAGATGCCCGAAGCTAAACGAGAGGGGTACTATATCGGTACAATGGATGATGAAGGTCTTCCTATCGTCATGAAAGTGGCACAGGCCAAACGTAAAACAGACAAAGTCAACGTTGAGTACAAAAGTAAAAACTTTAAAAATCACCTCAAAGGTGCCGACAAGGTCAATGCCCGCTATTGTGCGATCATTGGAGAAAATGAACGAAATGACGGCACTATCTGGGTGAAAGACCTGGAAGAGAAAAGTGAAAAGACAATTCCGCTTGACACATTCTGACCTGGAGAGTAACGATGGTATATTCTATTGAGAAATTCAATACGATAACAGGACCGGCCCTCATTGCTGCCCTTATCTTTCAATTTGTCCGTGGCAGATACACACAGAGAAAGCACTCACTGTTAAAAGGCCATCTTAAAATCGTGGAGTACTCCCGTCTTTTGACAACGGAATGCCTCTATTTTTATTTCAAATCCAAAGTAAAGTATTAATCATGACTAATTACGGCATTGACATCTGGGGAAACGAGAACTTTGTAATCAAAAATGGCGAGGTATGCGTCAACAGCAAAAGCAGCCCATCCCTGCTTACGATCACCAAAGACATACGCAACAGAGGCGTACGCGGACCGATTATTCTGCGCTTTCCGCACCTGATTAACAAACAGATAGAAAGTCTCTATGAAAATTTTCAAGGTGCGATCAACGAAAATGGATATAACGGCTCGTTCAACGCCGTTTTCCCGCTTAAGGTAAACCAGTACCCGCAAGCGGTTCAATCGATTATAAAATATGGTGCAACCTATAAGTATGGTCTTGAAGCCGGTTCAAAAGCGGAGCTTGTTTTGGCCATAGCGCAGACGCCTATCGGTGCCCCTATAACGGTGAACGGCTTTAAAGATACGGAGATGACGACACTCTGTTTTATGGCGGCCCAAATGGGACACAACATTACGGTGACGATCGAAGGTCTGGGTGAACTGGAATCGATCATTGAAGTGGCTGAGACTTCGAGCCTTCCGGCACCGAACATCGGTATACGTATCCGTCTGCACAGTTCAGGATCGGGTGCCTGGGCAAAAAGCGGCGGTATGGATGCCAAATTCGGGCTTACCGCTACCGAGCTTTTAGATGCCGTTGCCTTGATGCAAGAACATCAGCTCATCGAAAATTTCAAGATGATCCACTTTCATATCGGTTCACAGATGGAAGATATTGCACCGCTTAAAAAGGCACTGCGCGAAGCGGGCAATATCTATGGTGAACTTAAAAACATGGGTGCGAGTGAACTCAATTCGATCAACATCGGCGGCGGCTTGGCCGTAGAATATGCCCAAAATGAGCATCGTCGTCTTCGCAACTACTCTTTAAGAGAGTTTGCCAATGATGTTGTCTACGTTCTACGCGAGATCAGCAATGCCAAGGGGGTTGAACACCCTAATATTTATACCGAATCCGGGCGATTTATTGTGGCTTCGCATGCTGTATTGATAACACCGGTTCTTGAGCTTTTTTCCCAGGATTATCAGGAGAAATCGCTGAAATTTGCAGAGACGAACCCACCGCTTATCGAAGAGTTGCGTGAACTGAACTCCCTATTGAAAAAAGAGAACTGTATTGAGTTTATTCACGATGCGCTTGACCACCTTGAATCTCTCTTCACCCTTTTCAACCTTGGATACGTCACCCTGCAAGACCGTTCCAACGCTGAGATCCTCGCACACCAGATTATTAAAAAATCACTGCGATTGATGAAAAACTCCGATAGAACCGAACTGAACCGTCTGCAGGGACGTCTGCAGGAGCGTTACCTGATCAACAGCTCTATTTTTCAAAGTATGCCTGACTATTGGGGACTGGACCAGCACTTCCCGGTCATGCCGCTCAACAAACTGGACGAACCGGCGATCCGTGCCGCATCGCTTTGGGACATTACCTGTGACAGCGACGGCGAAATCCAGTTCGACCAAAATGTTCCGCTTTATCTGCATGACGTAGATCTGGATGAAGAGGAATATTACCTTGCTTTTTTCAATATCGGTGCATATCAGGAGACCTTGGGGATGAACCACAACCTGTTTACCCATCCGAATGAGTGTAGTGTTGACGTGAATGATGACGGTTATGTTCTGGAAAACCTCATAGAATCGGACAACATTCTTGAAATTCTCGACGATATCGGTTATGACAAGTCGCAAATATTAATCCAACTTAAAAATAATTTGGCAAATAGTACCTTTACAACAGAAGAAGAAAAAAGTGATACACTTCAAAAACTCGAAATGTATATGTACCAAAACGGGTATTTACGTACTACAAATTAAAATTTTACTACGATGCTATAGAAATTAGAATAGTCGTCGTATCAAAAGGCAACACTTGGCACTATTTTCTGAAATAAAAGAAGATTTTGTAAACGTTTATCAAAACGATCCGGCAATTCACAGTAAATGTGAGTTCATCTTTAACTATCCAGGTGTCTGGGCGATTGCCTGGTATCGTGTTGCACACCGGCTCTACCGTTCTAACTGGAAACGATTGGCACGTATGATCATGGGCGTTAGTCAATTCTTCACCAATATTGACATCCACCCTGCTGCAAGAATCGGCCGTCGTGTCTTTATCGACCACGGTATCGGTGTGGTTATCGGCGAGACCTGCATTATCGAAGATGATGTCGTCATTTATCAAGGTGTCACCCTTGGCGGTGTAAGCCTGATAGAAGGAAAACGCCACCCTACCGTTCGCCGTGGTGCCGTTATCGGTGCGGGAGCAAAAGTACTGGGCAATATCGTTATCGGCGAAGATGCCAAGATCGGTGCCAACTCAGTTGTTGTCCGCGAAGTACCGGACGGTTCAACAGCCATCGGTATTCCGGCACATGTCATCGAAAAAGGTCGCGACAAAGACCAGTTCAGCCACAACAAATTGCCTGACATCAACAAAGAGCTTTTTGAATACCTGCTCAAGCGTGTTGCTGTCCTGGAGCATATCCTTATGAAAGACAACCAGGAAGTGCTCGATGAAGATCTTAAACTTGAACAGATCTACGACTCTTTCCTCAAAGCGATCAAGACCTAAAGAGCATAATTTGCTCTCTCAATGCTCTATATGAACGCACACATACAACAGATATCGGCAAAAATACTTTTTTATACGGCTCTTACCGCAATAAGCGTTCTGGCCTTCTTGCCAAATTATGATGCCTTACCGCCTTTTGTCTCATTCAGTGACCTTCTAAACCATGCCTTTGCGTTTTTAGTACTGTATATTCTTTTCACAAAGGCACATCCCTCTTTCTCGACTATACGGATTGCTTCACCCCTCCTTATCTACGCAGTTTGGATCGAAACCGTGCAATATTTTCTACCGACGCGCTACGCTTCCTGGAGTGACATAGCGGCCGACAGCATCGGTCTTTTAATCGCATATCTCTTAATCTTTCTGTTTCGAAAATTTACTTATGGGCACCACCAAAAACCCTAGCCAACCTCAGAGGGAAAAAAGAGAGATGCTCTTGTGCAGAACTTTTCTTGCGTCATAGCCGTAGCTATGAGGATAGAAAATTGTGTGCAAGCGCGCGCTCTTTATCCCTCCCGCAGGGCGATAGAGAGAAGTTCACAATCAAGGCGATCTTTTGAAGCCCTATCCGTAGCTAAGTCAAAAAAGATCAACGCGGAGTGTGGGATTCTCTCTATCGCTGAGGCGGGCTAGGGTTTTTGGAGGTGCCCTTATACAAAAAATCTATTTTCCTAATACTTTTCTCATTCAACAAGTGCTATAATTTCGTTAATTTCCGCCTCTGTAATCCATGAAGGAACTAAAGAAATATAAAGGGACAACCTATGTTGACTAAACGTATTAATACACTGTCAGAATCAATCACCATCGCGGTGTCATCACTTGCACAAGAGCTACGTGCACAAGGCAAAGATGTCATCAGTTTTTCTGCAGGCGAACCTGACTTCGGTACGCCGCGTGTCATTAAGGATGCAGCGATCAAAGCGATCAATGACGACTTTACTAAATACACAGCAGTTGACGGCATCCCTGCCCTGAAACAAGCGGTCTGTGACAAACTCAAACGCGAAAACGGTCTTGAGTACAACCTGAACCAGGTCATTGTCAACAACGGTGCAAAACACTCTCTTTTTAACCTCATACAAGCAACGATCGAAGAAGGTGACGAAGTCATCATCCCGGCGCCGTTCTGGGTAACCTACCCGGAGCTTGTGCTCTACAGCGGCGGTACACCGGTTGAGATCATGACAGACGACGAGAGCGGTTTCAAGATCACACCGGCGCAGCTTAAAGCCGCGATCACACCTAAAACAAAAATGCTGATCCTGACAACGCCGTCCAACCCGACAGGTGCTGTCTACTCTAAAGATGAACTCATCGCCATCGGTAAGGTGCTTGAGGGTACTGATATTCTTGTTGCGAGTGATGAGATGTATGAGAAACTGGTCTATGAAGGCGAATTTACATCGGCCGCTTCGATCAGCGATGACATGTTCAAACGTACCATCACGATTAACGGTCTGAGCAAGTCCGTTGCGATGACAGGCTGGCGTTTTGGCTATATGGCTGCTGCGGACACTGCACTGATCAAAGCGACTAAAAAACTGCAAAGTCAGAGTACTTCGAACATCAATTCTATCACGCAGATGGCTGCCATTACCGGTTTGGACGGCAGTGCCGATGCCGACATCGAGATGATGCGTAAAGCCTTTAAAGAGCGTCGCGATGTCGCTGTCAAGATGTTCAACGACATTGAGGGACTTTCTGTTCTCTCACCGGACGGTGCTTTCTATCTCTTTGTCAACATCAAAGCGATCTCCAATGACTCATTGGAGTTCTGTAAACGTCTTCTCGAAGAGAGTGAAGTTGCCGTTGTCCCGGGTGTAGGATTTGGTTCAGAAGGGTACTTCCGTTTCTCGTTTGCAACAAGCATGGAGAACATCGAAAAAGGGATTAAGCGCATCGAAGCGTTTGTTAAAAACTATAAGTAATTCTACTCATCTGCTAAAGGCAACGTCCTTTAGTTTTTCAAAAAAATTTCTTAAATATATAATCTGATGTAAGAAGAGAAAGATGACCTTTCTCTTTGTAAGTAAAGAACGATCAGATTATTCTGATCGCTTACTTTTTGTAGGTTCTTCTGCTTTTAGCGCTTCATACTTTGTAAAATCACCACTG
>JBFEJN010000049.1:0-17595 GCA_041553195.1 Sulfurimonadaceae bacterium | reverse complement strand
TTGTTCTGTGTAAAGGCCGCCATAACAAAGCCGATCATAAAAATACTCGAAAGATATTTCGAGAAGTAGCGGATGGTCGCCCGCGGGAAAGTGACACGGCGCCCCTCTTTGTCAGTGACGTAGATGCCCATTAGGCGCTTGCCGGGTGTGGCCTGCGCTTCACCGCTCTCCTGGACCGCAAAATAGAGCCAGACGAGTACAACATTGATAAGCATTCCGAAATTGCTTATTTTTGCGAGGGTCTCAGGATCGGAAAGCATGCCTCCCACAAAAAAGCCAAGTACAAACATAAGGGCAAACATCAATACCCCAAGAAAAAAAGAGTCGATAACTATAGCGACTGCGCGTTTCCAAAAACCGGCGTTATCCATCGTGCATCCTGTGTGTAAATGTATTCTATTATACATAAGAATCATAAATAGTTATATGATTGTGCGTGTTGCAAAAACTTCTCTCTATAATCTCCCTTTTTCAACGAAAATGAATGATACTTTGGCGATAATCATTAACTTTTTGTAGTAAAACTACAACATGAGAAGCACTATAATCCAAGCAAATTTCATGGATAAGAACTGCTCATATTAATTCATAAATCCAGGCATAAATATGATAACAATCAACCGAAAAAAGATCTATAATCCTGAGTCGAAAGAACATGTCAATGATCGTAAGATATTTGGCGGTAATCCGACAGGTATTTTTGAACTTAATAACATCAAGTATCAGTGGGCATACAATCTTTGGGAAGTGATGTTGAATAACACGTGGTTCCCTAAAGAGGTCGACATGACCCGTGATGCCAATGACTATAAGCAGTTGACAGAGGGGGAGAAGACGGCATATGACAAGGCCCTCTCGCAGCTTATCTTTATGGATTCCCTTCAGACCAACAACCTCATTGACAATGTAAACCCATATGTTACCTCTCCGGAGATCAACCTGATCTTGGTACGTCAATCATTCGAAGAAGCGCTCCACTCGCAATCGTATGCGGTCATGGTCGACTCAATTTCCCAAAACTCTGCCGAGATCTATGATCTATGGCGCAAAGATGCGATGTTGAAGTCCAAAAATGACGCCATCGCGATCAAATACGAGATGCTTTCGGAAAATCCGACCGATGTGAACTTTTTGAAAGCCTGTTTTGCCAACCAGATCCTTGAAGGAATCTACTTTTACAGCGGTTTCGCCTATATCTACACGCTTGCACGTGCAGGCAAGATGCTCGGTTCCGCACAGATGATCCGGTTTATTCAGCGTGATGAAGTGACGCACCTTATTTTATTCCAAAACCTTATCAATTCGCTTCGCCGTGAGCGTCCGGACCTCTTTACACCTGAGCTTATCGAAGAGGTCTATCAGATGTTTAGAGATGCGGTTGCACTTGAGGTCTCCTGGGGCCGTTATATTACACAGGGTCAGATCCTGGGTCTTACGAATGACATTATTGAGCAGTATATTCAGTTCCTTGCGGACGAGCGTCTTAAAGCGGTCAAGCTTGACCCTATCTATAACGTGACTAACCCGATTAAGTGGGTCAATGATTTCGCCTCGTTTAATGACCAGAAGACAAACTTCTTTGAGGGAACCGTTGCCAACTACTCTAAGGGGTCATTGGACTTTGACGACTTTTAAAGAGCGTCCGCTCTGTTCACTCTCCTTTGTCAGCGAAAACCGCAGTTACGAAGAGAACCTCTCCTCCCTCCTCTCTCTTATCACAGAAGCCCCGCCTAATGCTATTATCGTGTTACCTGAACTTGCTGTGACCAATTTCGATTATGCCAATTTTGACGAAGCAGCTGCCTACGCAGGAACGATCACGCACAAACTGTTAGAGGCAGCTGACGAACAGATCATTGCGGCAACAATGATAGAGAAGAGAGAAGACGGCAAGGTCTATAATGTCGCCAAAGTCTTTCACAAGGGATCCATTGTCCATGAACAGGCTAAAGCAGAGCTTTTCAAGTTCGGGGGCGAACATGACTATTTTGCAGCCGGCAGCGAGCAGGAGATACGACTTTTTGAGGTTGACGGGCTTACGTTCGGTCTGCTGATCTGTTTTGAATTGCGGTTTAAACAGTTCTGGAAAGCGCTCGAAGGGGCCGACATAATCTTAATTCCAGCACAATGGGGTAAACTACGCGCACAAAATTTTGTCTCACTCACCAATGCTCTGGCCATAATGAACCAGTGTTATGTGGTGGCGTCCGACACGAACAACAGTGAGACGACAGGGATGAGCGGTGTAGTAACGCCTTTTGGTGTTGAGAGCCGCAACAACGGACAACTCTGTCTGACAGAGAGATATAAAGAAAAAGAGGTGCGTAAAATGCGCCGATATTTGGATGTAGGTATAGGGTGATCGATAAAATAACAGCAATCAAAACAACGCGTATGGCCAATGAGATCGACAGTGTCTTTACTCTGTCTCCGAACGTTAAACAGGCCATCATCAACACAAATCGTGAAAAATTTGTCCCTGCCGCTATGCGTCAGCATGCCTATAGACTTGATGCGCTGCCGATAGGGGCAAAACAGTGGATCTCCTCGCCGTTAACGGTTGCCAAGATGACAGAATACCTCGAGCCAGAGGGTGCTGACAGAGTTTTGGAGATCGGCTGCGGCAGTGGTTATCAGGCGGCTGTCCTGTCACACCTCTTTCGCGGTGTTTTCTCTATAGAACGGATCGAATCACTGATTGTTGACGCCAAACAGCGTTTTCGTGAACTGGGCATTCAAAATGTGCATACCCGTACCGATGACGGTCAGAAGGGGTGGGTTCAGTATGCTCCATATGACAGGATCCTTTTCTCTGCTGCACCGACACATATTCCCCAGATCCTCATCGACCAGTTGGCACCCCGCGGTATTATTGTCGCGCCGATGGAAAAAGATGGCAAACAGGTCATTACCCGTTTCGTCAAGATTGGCGAGGAACTAATAGAAGACGAGCTCGAAGTGTGTGCGTTCGTTCCTGTTTTAGACGGTGTCCAGCGATAAGTCTATAATTTTCACTTATCCATTTAGCTGTAATTCGCTACTATAATTAGAACAACACGTATGTGAGGTCTCAGAATGAAGAAGCTTATTTTCGCAATGGTTACACTGTTATTTTCGCAACTGACACTTTTTGCAACGACACCGTACACACTCGAAGGTATATCGGCGTTGAATGTTTTGGTCATCGATCAGAGTAATACTGTTTCAGTTGCGACCCGTGAGAAGATTTTGAGCGGCTTGAAAGAGAAGCTTGAGAAAAATGGGATTAAGAGCAGTAAAGACGGGATAGGTGCCCTGTTTGTGAAGATTACCTCGACAAAGGTTGCGAACACTACGGTAGCGTACATCAATCTGGGAATCGGTGAGGATGCCGAGATCGATCGTTCGCCAAAGGTGAAAAGCTTTGTCTTGAGCTATAGTTTTGATGACATGATCGAGAGTAATAATATTGACGCGGATGTTTATGATTCGGTGATGAACTTTTTGATCAATGAGTTTTTGGAACAGTACCATGAAGATAATGAAGAGTAAGGGGGCACTATGAGTATGCAAAACATGTGGAATGAGAAGTTTTCAAGAGAAGAGTTTTTATATGGTAAAGAGCCTAATGCTTTTTTAGCGCAAAATGAGCCGCTTCTAAGCCCGAAAAGCAATATCTTGATGCTGGGAGAGGGAGAAGGCAGAACAGCGTGTTATATGGCACGTAAGGGCCATATCGTGACGGCCTTGGATGCTTCGGACGTCGGACTTGACAAAACACGGGCTTTGGCACGTGAGTTCGGTGTTACGATCGAGACCATACATGCCGATCTGAGCGAATGGAAGAGTGCGAGACAGTACAATGGCGTTTTGACCTCATTTCTGCATCTTCCGGAGCCTTTGCGGACCGAAGCTTTTTCACATGCTCTGGACACAGTGGAGAGCGGCGGTTATTTTATGGGGGAGTTTTTTTCACTGAAACAGCTCTCTCGGGATTCGGGCGGTCCAAAGATGCCGGAGTTGCTTTATACACTCGAATCAGTCAGAAAGATCTTTGATCGTGAGGATACCAGGATCATTACGCTCGAAGAGTGCGTGGACCATCTCTCTGAGGGTGTCGGTCATCAGGGCGATGCCGAACTGATCCGCGTTATTGTACAAAAATTATAAGGGACCAAAATGAGCAAACCATTTATTCAACTGCCTCAATTAACACTGAAAGCTCTTTTTAACTACAGCACTGCACACTATGGAAACAGGTTGGCATTGCGTGTTGTCGATGGCGATGGGCTGACGTATGCACAGTTTGCGCAGAAGGTCAAAGAGGTCCAGTCCATGCTGTACAACTACGGCATCCGCAAAGGTGACAAAGTCGCTATCTTCAGTACCAACATGCCGAACTGGCCTGTTGTCTATTTTGCAGTGACGACGATGGGGGCGGTGATCGTCCCGATCCTGCCTGACTTTCACACTTCTGAAGCGCTGCACATTGCAAATCATGCTGAATGCAAAGCCGCCTTCATCTCAAAAAAGCTTTTTGACACCATGCTGGATGAGACACAGCCGCCTGCTATGAACCTTCTTGTCATTCTTGATGAGTTGAGTATTTTGGAACAGTTGTCATCACGTTCAAAGGTTGAAAAAGCGATGCAAAAGGGTGGTGACCACCTGACAAAAGCGATGGGTAAATTTGCAAAAGAGAGTGACGAGGTCGGTGAAGAGGACCTTGCTGCAATTATCTATACTTCCGGTACTACAGGTAGTTCAAAAGGGGTTATGCTTACGCATAAGAATCTCACCTTCAATGCCACTGATGCACAGTACATTGTCGATATCTTTCCTGAAGACCGTTTCCTTTCTATATTGCCACTTGCGCATACCTACGAGTGTACGGTCGGTATGCTCATACCTATTTTGAATGGTGCTTCGATCTATTACATTACCAAACCGCCAACCCCGACGGTACTCATAAAAGCGATGAGCACGGTCAAACCTACCTTTATGTTGAGCGTGCCTCTCGTCATCGAGAAGATCTACAAAAATAAAGTCGAGCCTAATTTCCATAAAAACCTTTTGATCCGAACACTTTACGCTGTTCCTTTCATACGTAAACGGCTCAACAGAATTGCGGGCAAAAAGCTTATGGAGACCTTTGGAGGGGAGCTTAAGTTCTTCGGGATCGGCGGCGGCGCTCTGTCGCCGCACGTTGAGTTCTTTTTACGCGAGGCAGGCTTTCCCTACTGCATCGGTTATGGACTCACGGAGACCGCACCGCTATTGGCCGGCACCAACCCAAGTATTACGAAGTTTAAAGCGATCGGCCCGATGATCGTCGGTGTCGAAGCACAGCTACGAGACAAAAACAGAGACGGAAGCGGTACCTTGTGGGTTAAGGGTCCCAATGTGATGCGCGGGTATTATAAAGATCCTGAAAAGACCGCTGAAGTGATTGACAATAAGGGCTGGTTCAATACGGAAGATATCGGCTATTTCGATGAAGACGGCTATTTTTTTATGAGCGGACGCGCCAAAAACATCATTGTCGGCGCCTCGGGTGAAAATATCTATCCGGAGCAGATCGAAGCAGCTATCAACGCACATGAACTGGTAGGCGATTCGCTTGTCTATGATGATAACGGTACGCTAACAGCACGGATCTATCTTGATCACGAAAAGCTTGAGGCACATTTCGGGGTGACCTCTGCGTCTGAGACAAAGGTCCATGACCGCATCGAAAAGCTTTTGGAAGAGATCCGTGTTACTACCAATGAAACGCTCTCCTCATTCTCACGTATACGCAAGGTTATTGAGCAGCATGAAGAGTTTATTAAAACGCCGACCAAGAAGATCAAACGTTATCTCTATGTAGAGGCGAAGAAAAAGTAGTGATGCGCTCGATTCTTTTTGTCTGTCTGGGCAATATCTGCCGTTCTCCATTGGCAGAAGGTATAGCAAAACAGCTTACTAACAAACACGGTTTGGAAATTGTGATTGATTCCTGCGGAACAGGGAGTTGGCACGTAGGTGAAACCCCCTGTCCTGACTCCATCAGAGTGGCGAAGGAACACGGTGTTGATATCTCAAACCAAAGAGCCCGGCAGATAACCACAGAGGATCTTGCCCGTTTCGAACTTATCGTGGTACTTGATGATAAAAACGAGTCTGATGTCAGAGCAATGGGCGCTCAAAACGTTGTGAAACTCGGCGCATTCGGGTATAACAATGCAAACGTGCCTGATCCCTATTTCTTTCCCGGTTACGAGGGGTTTGACAAAGTCTTTGAGATGATCGAGACTTGTGTACGTAATCTTTTAACGGACCGTAACTGACACCGCTTCTGCATACTCTTCGCTAACACTTTTCAATTACAATAGTAAAAAGAGAAGGATTTATCATGAAACATGCTTACCTGACAAAAGAAGAGATTGATTATGCCTATAGAAAAGGTGCTATTACCGTACAAGAAGCACTTGAGTTAGTAAAAGATTTAAACAGATGCAGTGCAAGAAGTGCCTATAAAAAGATCGAACGTCGCGGTAAAGCAACACGTCATAAAGTGGTGTAACACTAGTTATTGAACAAACGTTCTTCGTACTTTATACTTGAACCTTCCAAGAAGAGTACGGCGCTTTCCATTGCTTCAATGGAACGATATTCTCCTACAGCAACTGCACAGCTTCCATTTTCAAAGATCACACTAATACCGTCGCTCATATCGACGAAGGGGAGTTTCTCATCGTCGATAAGTCGCGCATTATTGACGCCGTCGATTTCAAAGGCAATATTGATCCAGTCATGACCGCGGTTGGCATCCTGCACAGAGAGTTCGATGGTAAAATTAAGGGGTGAGTTCATAACAACAGAGCGCAGTTCACCGCCGACAGCATGATCAATACGTGTTAGCAGTTCATCGGTTTTGGTGGCGAGTAGAGGTTTCATCTGTTTCCTGTGGTGTTTTGAGAAGGACAGACTATTTCAAAGAAATAGTCTGAAGAGGTGTCTATTGACAGCCTACACATTCCTGAGAACGGTCTTCGACATCACTGATCGCGTCCGGCGATTGTGATCGCAGGTAGTACGTCGACTTAATACCCAGTTTCCAAGCGAGCATGTAGATCTCATTGAGGTACTTTCCGCTTGCTTTGTCCAGGGTGATAAAGATGTTCAGGCTCTGCCCCTGGTCGATCCATTTTTGACGGATAGCACCGGCTTTGATGAGAATGCGCTGGTCAAGGTCGTAGGCCGGTGTATAAAACGCCCAGGTGTCAGGGCTTAATTTAGGCACGACTACAGGGATGAGACCACTGAGGTTCTCTTCGTACCATTTTCGCTTGTAAACAGGCTCTATGGCTTGTGTAGTACCGGTTAGGATCGAGATAGAAGAGGTCGGTGCAACAGCCATCAGGTAACCGTTACGCATACCGTTCTTTTTGATCGTCTCGCGCAGTTCATCCCACTCATAAGCAGAGGCAAATAGACCGCCGCGGTCTACAAGGTTACGCACTTCGGCGTTGGCATGGTCCATCGGCAAGATACCGCGGCTCCATTTGGAACCTTCAAACTCCGGATACGCTCCTTTTTCAACAGCAAGTTCTGAAGAGGCTTTGATGGCGTTATAACTAACGGCCTCCATCACTTCATCGATCTTGTCAAAGTGCTCCTGGCTTCCCCAGCTTAGACCGGCTTCGGCTAACATCTGTGCTTCACCCATAACACCGAGACCGACAGAACGCGTACGCAGGTTTGTGCGTTTTACTTTTTCTAACGGGTAGAAGTTAAGGTCGATAACGTTGTCCAGCGCACGCATCGCAACCGGCACGATTCGCTCGATGTCCTCTTTCTTGTTAATACGAGAGAGGTTGACAGAGGCAAGGTTACAAACAGCCGTAGCCCCGTCGACTTTCTCTTTTTCAACGATAAAGATCTGCTGTCCGCCGATACTGTCCAGCGCTGTTACCTTGTTAGCCGGTTTTTCGATGCCGCTGTCTACTTTGACGATCTCATCTTCTTCGTAGGTCAGGAACTGGCCGTCCTCGAATTTGAGTTTGATCAGGTAGTGGTTCGGTGCTGTGTTCTGGAAGATCTCCGTACAGAGGTTCGAGCTGCGGATAATTCCTGTATGGTTATTCGGGTTGGCACGGTTCGCATTGTCTTTAAAACAGAGGAACGGACTGCCCGACTCAAAGTACGACGTCAGGATCTTACGCCATAGGTCTTTAGCCTTAATCGTCTCTTTCAAGATACTTTCGTCATTCTCAAAGGCAATATACTGTTTTTCAAACGCTTCACCGTACAGGTTTGTCAGTTCTCGTACCTGGTATGGGTCAAAAAGAGTCCAGATACTGTCTTCTTGAACGCGTTTCATAAAGAGATCACTGATCCAGAGAGACGGGAACAGGTCGTGGGCCCGTCGACGCTCTTCACCCGAATTCTTTTTAAGATCCAGGAAGTCATTGATGTCAATGTGCCATGGCTCAAGATAGACAGCGATCGCCCCTTTACGTGTACCGAGTTGGTCGACAGCAATGGCAACGTCATTCGTTATCTTGAGAAAAGGAACGGTTCCACCGGCGGCATTTTTATGGCCGTCAATGAACGAACCGATAGAGCGGACCTGTGTCCAGTCCCAACCGATACCGCCGCCGAATTTCGAGAGCAGCGCCATCTCTTTATAGGCGTCGAAGATACCTTCGATATTGTCCGGAGTCGAACCGATATAGCATGAGCTCAGCTGGTGACGAGGGGTACGTGCATTAGAAAGCGTCGGTGTTGCCAGCATGACTTCAAATTGCGAGATCATGTCATAGAATTTGATCGCCCACTTTTCTTTGTTCTCTTCGTTTTGTGCCAGGAACATAGCAATACCCATAAACATATGTTGCGGCAGTTCGATTGGACGGCTTTTTCTATCTTTGATCAGGTAACGGTCATAAAGTGTTTTAACACCGAGATAGTTGAAAAGCATATCACGCTCAGGAACAATGTGTTTGTCCAACACTTCAAGATCGTACATGTCTCGAAGACCAAGTAGAATACGCCCTTCCTTCTCACCGCGTTCAAAGTATTTCTCCAGTGAAGAATAACCGGTAAACCCATTGACCTGGTGGTAGAGGTCAAACAGGAACAAACGCGATGCGACAAACGTCCAGTTAGGTGCATCGATATCGATCTTGTCAACAGCTGTTTTGATCAGTGTTTCCTGGATCGCTTCGGAGGTTATACCATCTTGGAAGTGAAGTTGTGCATCAACTTCCAATTCGCTTTGACTAACACCGCTCAACCCTTTGACGGCTGCAGAAGTGTACTTTTGGATTTTGGAGATATCGAGTGTTTCACGTCGACCGTTACGTTTAATAATCGTGATCATGTTTTCCCTTGGCCTATAATTTTTTATAATTATTGTACTGCAATATTAATAGCTTTACTTGAAAACCCGTTTAAATATTGCGTCCACATTCTTAGTGTAGTAATCGAAATTAAAACACTCTCGGATTGCTGCTTCATCCAGACTTGCTCTCAGCTCTTCATCGGCTAAAAGATGGTTTAGGTAAAGGCTTTCACCTTTCTCGTTTGTTGTCGGTTTGCCCTGCTGGATCTCTTCCCAGACCTTCATGGCATTGCGCTGTACGATCCTGTAAGCATCTTCACGGCTCACACCCTTAAGAGGCAGTTCCAACAAAACACGTTGTGAGAAGACAAGACCGCCTGTCAAGTTCAGGTTTTTCATCATGTTCTCCGGATAAACGGTCAAATTCGCAATAACGCTATTCATACGGTGAAGCATAAAGTCACTGGTGATAAACGCATCTGGTAACCAGAAACGTTCATTGGAAGAGTGTGAAATATCACGCTCATGCCACAGGGCTACGTTTTCCATTGCAGGATTTGCAAAAGAACGGATCGTGCGGGCTAGACCGGTAATGTTTTCTGTCAAAATCGGGTTGCGTTTATGCGGCATTGCCGAAGAGCCTTTTTGCCCTTTTGCAAAATACTCTTCAGCCTCATACACTTCTGTTCTCTGAAGGTGTCTTACCTGAACGGCAAACTTTTCAACCGAAGAAGCGAGCAGTGCCAAGGCCGTTGCCAATCGGGCATAACGATCTCTATGGACAACCTGGTTTGAACATGGTTCAGGCTTGAGACCCAGCTCTTCCATCGCATACTCTTCAAGTTCAAGCGGTGCGTGTGCAAAGTTACCCATCGCGCCTGAGATCTGTCCTACCGAGATCACTTCCATCGTCTCTTCAAGGTTTTTAAGGTGGCGTCCGACTTCATCATACCAAACAGCCAGAGTAAGACCAAACGTGATAGGCTCACCATGGATACCGTGGCTTCGTCCTACCATCAATGTAAACTTGTGCTCTTCCGCTCTTTTCTTGATAGACTCCATAAGCATTTTTACATCATCAATGATGATCTTTAAAGAGTCTCTCATCTGCAGTGCTACACCTGTATCAACAGCATCAGAACTTGTCATGCCGTAGTGGAACCATCGTGACTCATCGCCCAGGCTTTCTGATACACTGGTGTTAAAAGCGATCAGGTCATGTTTGGTCACTGCTTCAATCTCTTCAATACGCTCTACCGAGAAGCTTGCATTTTTAACAATCTTTTCACAATCATCGTCCGGGATCAGTCCCAGTTTGTTCCAAGCTTTGACTGCTGCTTTTTCTACTTCCAGCCATGCTGCATATCGTGCATGTTGTGTCCATTTGCTAGCCATCTCTTCGCGTGAATATCGTTCTACCATTTTTGCCCTTTGTAGCATTTATATTTAAATAGATCTGTATTTAGAATCATTCAGAATCCCCACTTTCTGCATTGGCAGTTTATGAGGCCGTCTTTAGATATAATTCTGCAAAATCTCCAATTAAATGTCCCTAGTTTTATAGCTATTTAATTGAAGATTCATAAACAAAACATCTACAGTCTTAGAGATCAATAATACAAAAAATACTCTAATAAAGGGTTTAAAAAATGCCATTTATTCATAAGCAATTTTATGTCGAAGCGAAAACACCTGCCTTTTTATTTTTGATCAAAGAATTGGGTATGACACACAAGATTGCGCAGCGAATGATCTCGAAAGGTCGACTGCTTTGTAATGGTGAATATGTCGTGAAAGACTCTTTTGAACTTCAGGGAAAAGTAGAACTAATCGATTTTTTTCCAGAGTCCAGAGGATTAAAACCTATCTTTGTGACTAACGACTTTGCACTCTTTGACAAACCGTCCGGTGTTTTGATTCACCCGCAAAATCGTCATACACCCTACTCTCTGATCGACGAGATCAAACATCACTTCGGATACGACGCTAACATCACTCACCGTATTGACCAGGAAACCAGCGGCTTGGTGTTAAGTGCAAACAATAAAGAGAGTGAGCGTACGCTCAAGATGATGTTTGAAAACCGTCAGATGAAGAAACGTTATCTGGCTTTGGTTCATGGCCATGTTTCACGTGAAACCTATATCGAAGCACCCCTGCTCCGTGCTCAGGACGAGAGTGCTCTGGTTCGTATGGTTGTCAAAGTACATGAGAGCGGTAAAGCTTCACAGACAAAAATCATCCCATTGGAATATTTTCCGGACCTGGACATGACCTTGGTAGAAGCGCATCCTAGGACGGGTCGACAGCATCAGATCAGAGTCCATTTGTTTCACGTGAAACATCCGATTGTAGGTGACCCTATCTACGGCCAAAAAGAAGAAGATATTGTCCGTTTCCTAGACAGAGGAATAACGCCACAAGAGAGAAAGGAGTTATCTGGCGCTAGCAGATTATTGCTCCATGCTTCTCAGCTTGGATTTGAGTATGATGGTAACCACTATGATATACATTCAAAAGTCGATTTCCGTACATTGGCATTGGCAGAGGTGTCAAAACAATCCTGACCTTTTGCAGATATTTGTATTTAGGTTTTCGATACTTACTGTTTTTTTCGTCGCGTCTCTTCTCCTCGATCGATGTCAAATCGATGTTTCAACACTGGCTTTAATTTTCGTCACTATACACTCTGACGACTGAGAGTCTTGCTTTTTTTGGTTATACATTTGAGGACAGTTAGCATTAATCAGCACGCAATCTCATAATACTTTCATAGTATATATAGACAGACCCTTTAGATTCTCTCGTTGCAATGAAGAGTGGTGTGACTCAAAAAGTCGATGCATGGTTCTTTGAGCAATCATCGTATTTTTGTCTCCAGTCTTTACCGTATATGAAGGAATATTGAAAGCAATGGCGTCAGTAAAGGGGGACATGGAGGCAGCAGTTAAACATACTCAAGTTGATGGAATGTTTCATGTGAAACATCATGGACAATTGCAAAAGCCGTTGCCATAATAGATGGGTTACTTGATATAGCGTTTCTGTTTCGCCGCTTTCATTAATTTGCGATCAACTAATAAGTAGCCATCAACACAATCGTTAAAATCGCTGTCTATACCAAAATCAAAAAAAGTCACGCCTCCATCATCACAGAGGTCAGAGTATTGTTTAAACAGTGTCGGTACATTGACGTCAAAGGCGGCGAGATAGCTTTTTAGTTGTGTAAACGCCAATTTGTAGTCATTGTCATCAAACAGTTCTTCAAACTCTTTATTGGTATCGTTGGAGAGTTTGTAGGGTGAACGTGCATACAGGGATTGCTCTTTGGGTGCAAAATAGCGACTGTAGAAATAGACAATAGCATCTCTTGCATTTTTAGGGTAAGTTGCACTGATACTGACAGGACCGGTCAAATAACGGATCTGCGGATTGTGATGCAGATACGCACCAATTCCTTGCCATAGATAGTCAAGAGCACGGGAACCCCAGTACCTTGGTTGAACAAAACTGCGACCTAATTCAACAGCTTCCATGAGAAATTGATCGTGGTCGTCATGCATCTCACAAAGCTCATTAAGGTAGAGCCCTTCTTTTCCTATCCATGACAGGATCCAATTACATTCGCCTAAACGGTAGGCGCCGACAACCTCGAGATCCTGATCGTCCCACAGGACCAGATGTTGATAATATTCATCGTATTTATCCAGGTCTTTATGTTTTCCGCTGCCCTCGCCGACTTTTCTAAAACTGTATTCACGTAAGCGGCCAATCTCATTTAGCAAGGTCGGTGCTTTGGCATACTCCACAAGATAGATGAGTTTGTTGTCGGTGGTCACACCCAGTCGCTCTGCGTTTGCCAACTCCTGTTTGATGACCTGACGGGACTCAGGGTGAGCAATGCACTGTTCGGTTTTATAGATGCCTTTTTTACCTTTACTGATCTTGTAGAGATGTTTTCTAAAGAGTCTGGCGTGTTGTTTCATTGGCAAGTTCATGTTCGAAATAGTCTGAGGAGAGACAAGCTCACCAACCGTAAATTCTATAACACTGTTTTTAGCCCTCATCATCTCATGGGCTAACAATGCTGTGCCAAGTGGTTTGTAAAGCATCGAGGCTGTATAAAAACCAAAACTGTTGCGAGCATCTATATAGATCGGTAATATAGGCGATTGTGTCCGTTTTGCAAACTTGAGAAAGCCTTTTTTCCATCGACTGTCTATCACACCGTTGATGTTAGCCCGTGAGACTTCTCCGGCCGGAAAAAATATAACGAGCTCCTCGTTTTGCAAAGCGTCCTCGATCATTTTAAGACTGCTCTTTGAGAGTTTACCGCTCATGTTGTCAACGGGTATGATAACCTCTTCCAAAGGTTTGAGCTGAGAGAGCAAAGCATTGGCGACGATCTTGATCTTTTTATTTTGGCGTACTGTTGTCAGCATTTGTATGAGGGCAAAAGCATCAAGCGCACCAAGAGGATGATTCGCAACGACAATACATTTTCCGAGAGAAGGTACATTGAGAATCTCTTTGTTGTCTGTTTTATACGAGATACAAAGATGTTCTAACACATCATTAACAAACTCAGTTCCCGTGCTTGGATGCTCTGTTAAAAAAGCATTGATCTGCTGTTCATGGAAAAGCAGCTGTAAAAATGTGACAGTTGGTTTGGTGATCAGTTTTGGAAACTGAAATATTTGTGGGTGTTCTTGTTGCAAAACCTGTTCTACATTTAACATAGTGTTCTCCAGATGTAATTGGGAGATTATAAGTTGCTACCGTTTCACGGAGATTACCAGCCGGTCATGATTTGATTACAAAGAACAGTTATATGGATTGCTATCACCTTTGCATGTGTGTGATTTAAGGCAATGTGTACAATCGTGATCACACAGATATACGGCATACCAAGCATGAAAAAATCATGAAATTTTTGCTAATGTGAAAAACTTTTTTATGGGACTATTATGGAAGTAATCAGATAGATATTCTCTGCTTATAATTTTCATTAGCTCCCTATTTCAGGGCATTGTCGGGTGCATTGAAAATTTTTAAATTAAGTCTAGATTTATATAAAATTAATCTGAAAAATAGAAAAATATTATAAATTCTTTCAATATTATTCACATCTTATGCACCATGTGAAAATAAGCGATTTTAAGCGATTTTATTTGCTGGATGAGCCCTAGTATGGAAAATTTGTTTTTAGGGCTTCTCGTCGAAATATAGACGGTTAAAATTTAAGGAAAAAATTATTTTTTCAGTATGAAAAGATTCAAAGACAGCAATAATTTTTAATTTGGTGAGCGTACTTATATGCATAATGTATTAAATAATACAAAATTGTAAGTATAAGTGCATCCATTGATAAAAATTGACCTTGGAAATGTCAGAAGTGTATAAGATTAGTGTGTTACTATTGCAGACATAAACGGTCTCCCTGGTGTGTTGACCGTTTTTCCTCTTTTATCTTCTTTCCTGTAGTTTTCTTAATAATTCACATTTACATTAATGGTATGATTTGGGTTCTTATTATAAGGACTTGGAAATGAAAACACTTATTATTGTATTAGTTATTTTGGCTTCAATAATTGGGCTGCTACGTCTTAACCTGCCATCAAACGACATTAATCCAGAGATAGCAGCAAAAGAGGGTACAAACTTTTTAGAACAAGCGATGACCGGTATGATGTTCAGCGATGCAGTTGCCGGGTGGCGGTATATTGATCTGGTTGTTGTGAAATTTGCGTGTTCGGAGCGCTTAAATGTCACATTGATAGCTTTGCCGTTTAAACGATGGCAAAGTTATGATGATAACAAAAGTTTATGCGATGATTAGAGCATAACAGGCAGCGTGTAACAACGATGTATTAAACCTGGTTGTAACGCTTAATGATCTTCTTGACACGGTTTTTCAACTTACGCAGTGCGTCCGTTGCATCTTCGCCATCAGCGGTCAAGTTACCGAAATCTACATCGTCTTCAAACTGTACTTTTGCGATCCAGCCGATTTTTGAGTGATACTTGACTCCGACAAAACGTACCGCTCCAAAATGTTCTTGACAAAGCTCGTGAATACGAATAATACGTTCTGAATTAGTTTTCTTATGTTCTGACACGATAGATCCTTTATAGAGGTAGTTTAGAAGAATTGTAGCCAAGAGTCTATAACCCCGTGGTTAATCAACTTTTTTGGCTTGGTGTGAAAATCTTTAGTCGTTCTGTGCGTCGTTTTTGATGACGTGAAGGATTCCGCCGATACCCACAATGACAACAATGATCAGGAAACCGACCTGTACCCAGTCTAGCAGCGTCATGCTATCGCCTTCTTCTCATCTTCTTTGGTCTCTTTCAACTGTCCGCAGGCGGCACTGATATCGATGCCCTTGGAGTCTCTTATGGTACAGAGAAGGCCATGGTTGACCAGGTACTCCTGAAAGGCCACCATGTCCTCACGGCTGGGGCGCTTATAGTCCGTTCCAGGGTAAGGATTGAAGTAGATCAGATTGACCTTCGCCTTTATACCGCTGAGGAGTTTGACCAGCTTTTTGGCCGAGCCAAGGTCATCGTTTTTACCTTTAATAACAAGGTACTCAAACATAACGCGCTTGCGTGTGTCGATCGGAAAACGTTTGACCGCATCGATGATGGACTGAATGTTGTTGGCCTTGTTCATCGGTATGAGTTCAGTGCGCAGTTCATCGTCTACGGCGTGCAGGCTGATGGCGATGTGCACGCCGAGATCATGTTCGCCCAGTTTGTCGATCTTGGAGCTGAGACCGCTTGTCGAGACCGTCTGGCGTTTGCCGGAGATGGCAAGACCGTCTTCTTCTTTAAAGATCTTGATGGCCTGGGTCAGGTTGTCGAGGTTGTCCAGCGGTTCACCCATGCCCATATAGACGATGTTGACGCGGCGATTGGAGGCGTGGTCATTGTCTTTTTTGACGGTCAATACCTGTGCTACGATCTCCCCGGCGGTGAGGTCGCGGGTAAAGCCGCCCTTTGCCGTAAGACAGAAGCTGCACCCTACTTTACAACCAACCTGGGTCGAGACGCAGACGGTATGTTTGGACTCATGCAGCAGCTTGCCCTCTTCGTCATACTGGGCATCTTTCATCTTAAGCCAGACGGTCTCGATGGTTTTGCCGTCAGGAAGTTCAAAGAGGTATTTGATGGTGCCGTCGGCGGAGACCTCCTTGTGGAGGATCTTGAGCGGGTTGAGGATGAACTTTTCTTTTAGCTCTTCACGCATGTCTTTTGGGATGTTTTTCATCTCATCGAAGCTGTCGACGAAGCTGTTGTAGATCCAGCCGTAGATCTGTTTGGCTCTGAACGAGGGTTTGACGAGGGCTTCAAGCTCTTTTTTGGTGTAATCCAGGATGGTTGGTTTTGTTGTTGACACGGTTGCCTCGTCATTTTTTAATATTTGTAATCATAACGTAGGGGGGCTTTGGGGGGAATGAAAAATTTGGTGTAAATTTTTGCGTGGTTTTTTTGATTGCAAATAGGGCTCAGTTATTCTGATTCAACTCGTAGTTAGGATTATTTTATTGAATTATCGACTTTTTTCCTTGTTTTTTTAACTGTATTGGTCTTTGAAACATCCTTGACTCCTCTTTCTTTTTTTACGCCGCAAAAAAAAGAAACAAAAAAAGCTCTCGTGGCGGCTGCGCGGTCGGTGGCTACCGACTACTTTCCTTACACTCGTTCTTTCGCTAAAAACGACAAAACTCACCTACGGCTCAAACAATGCCGTTTTTTTTAACGCTCTATCACTCCTTACAGTCAACGCTGTAGATGCCACGAAGAAGAGCAAAGCGGTAACGCATTGATTAACGTTAAAGCTGCGCTTTAATCCCTATTCTAGCCATTTGAAAGCAGATAGAAATGGTGTCGAAAAAGTTCATTGTTTGGAGTTCCAGCAAATATTGGCGTCTAACCGCCAATTAGCCCGAAAACCAAAGTGTCAGTTAGTAAGATGAGTAAATAGTGCCGAAGGGTATTGCACTTCTTTTTTTTCGTTAGTTTTCTTTCTTGTGCACGCAAGAAAATAAAACGCTAAAGCGTAATGCAGGGTGGCACTAAATGTCACATCGTAAAAAGTGACATACTAGTGATCTGAAGTAATAAAAGAAATGCAAACGCCCAGAAAAGTCACAAAAGAACAAAAAAAAGGATTTTACCTTATATTAGCAGGCTACTTAGCCGTCAGCTGTTGGATACGTCTTTTCACATGCTCACTCAACAAAGCCTTCGCCTGCTCGTGGTTTTTCAAAAAGTCCTCATGC
>JBFEJN010000048.1:0-17895 GCA_041553195.1 Sulfurimonadaceae bacterium | reverse complement strand
GAGAAAGAAGTTTTTGTAATGTCTCAGAAAACCATCGCCATCGTCATCAACACGTCCTGGAACATCTACAATTTCAGGGTAGGGCTTTTAAAGGCGCTGCAAGCTGATGGTTACCGTATTGTGGCAATAGCGCCGAGGGATACCTTTTCGCACAAGCTTGAAGAGCTGGGTTTTGAGTACTATGAGATCAAGATGAACAACAAGGGAACGAACCCCTTTGAAGATCTAAAGTTAGTGGCAGATTTTTACCAACTGTTTAAGATGATAAAGCCCGATGTGACGCTGCACTACACCATAAAACCCAACATCTACGGCACATTAGCTGCAACACTCGCGGGGGTTCCCGTCATCAACAATGTTTCTGGTCTTGGGACTGTGTTTCTGGATGATAGCCTCTCTTCTAAGCTCGCCCGTATGCTCTACCGGGTTGCCTTTCGGTTTTCTAAAAAAGTCTTTTTTCAAAATCAACATGACCAGATGCTTTTTGTTGCACAGTCGCTTGTGGATGAAAAGAAAGCCAATTGTCTACCGGGATCGGGTATCGATACCAAGAAAGTGATTCCCCTGCATCATAGTGTTGCTAATAAAGGTGTCCGTTTTCTTTTTGTGGCACGTTTGTTAAAAGACAAGGGATTATTGGAGTATGTGGACGCTGCACGAGCTGTTAAAATGAAGTATCCGGATACAGCGTTTGACATTTTGGGCCCCTACTATCCTGGCAATCCTTCGGCAGTTACAGGTCAAGAAGTAGGTGCGTGGGAAAAAGAGGGCATCGTCAACTATCTTGGTGTCAGTGACAATGTTGAAAGTGTTATTACACATGCCGATTGTGTGGTGCTTCCGTCATATCGAGAGGGACTTTCGAGAGTACTTTTAGAAGCATCGATTATGGCCAAACCTATTATTACGACGGATGTCCCCGGATGTAAAGAACTTGTTGATGACGGGTATAACGGGTTCTTATGTCATGTTAAAGACAGTGTCGATCTGGCAGAAAAAATAGAGAAGATGCTTTTACTTGACGATATACAGCGCATAAATATGGGCATTTATGGTCGAAAGAAGATCATTGATGAGTTTGACGAAAAGATCGTGATCGATAAGTACAAAGAAGCCATTACTGAGATCTTAGGATGAAGTATATACTTGCAGGTACGGTCTTAACGATCTTTCTCTTTGCTTTGATGCCGGGTCAAGTCACACCTGCTTTTATTGTTAACCACGACAAGGCGGCACATGCGGCAGTATTTTTTATGTTGGCGATGATGCTGCACAGAAGTTTTGCTGTAATGCCGGTTTTGCAACGTGTTTTGATTTTGGGCTTACTGGGTCTTAGTATCGAGATCTTACAATACCTGTTCGCCCATCGAGGGTTTTCATATGAAGATATCGCATATGACCTGCTCGGTATGGCACTCTATACTATGGCCTCTATGCAGAGAAAATTAGCGGTAAAAGTATTTGGTAAGCAGTCTAAACGGGCGGATAAAAGGATATAAGAAAAGCAGTTTATTCGGTAGTCTGACAAATTGATAGTCAATTAAGGTGGGTGCGAACATGGCCTGATAAGTAAAACGAAGCCTATCGATGAGGTTCTCTCGCATCTGCCATAAAAGCCCAAAAGAGCCATAGGGCTTTGCTGCTGACGTTTCATCGCTGTAATGCAAGCCGATCACTTTTTGAATGAGCTCTTCGATACGAGGGTCGCTGTCGATCTTTTTTTCGATCTTTTCGGGGAGCTCAAGGCCAAAAAACAGTTTCGAAAGCGTTAGTCCCAAGAGCAGCATTCGTTCTATTCCCATCGTTTTTGCCTGGAGAATGAGCTTGTCCCAATCTGTTTTAACGTGAGAGCGGATCGCTCTGTCGATATCACAGATCCATTCCAAGCGTTCAAACAGGTGTTTTGAACCGTGGGCACAGAGATAGAGAATGTGATTTTCAAAAGAGAGCATCTTGATGGGTCTCTGGTTGATTTTAATCGTCTCGTAGTCTTTCCACAGTTCCTCTTCATCCCAGTCAATGGCATAGTTTTTTGAGAGGAGTTCCCAGTGAACCTCCACCCGGACAGCCCCTTTGTGGAGACCGATGACATTTACACAGTTGTAAAATGTATCAAGCGTCTCATTTTCCAGCACTATCTCGGGGGTATACCCCCGATTTTGCAATAGAGCGAGCGCCGTACCTATGTTCTCTTTTTTGATCAATATATCAAGGTCACCATACTGGCGAAGCGCTACACTTCCATAGGCCATTTCCGCGAGAGCCGGTCCTTTAAAGGCCATTGCCTCCATACCATGTTCATCAAAAAGCTGCATCAACTGCAGTAACTCGCCACTCATTAACATATTGTGCTGTACAACGGCCATATTGCTCTGTTTGAAGTCACTTTCTGTCGCATCACTGAAGGTGTCTGGCGCTATAGATTTGAGGGCTTTGTACAGCAGAGGGTAGACACCATGCTTATTTGCTAGCTGATATAAGCGCAAGTAGTCTTGGTCGGAATAAGCAGATAAGCGTTCAATAACGGACGCCGTGTCTATCTTGTTTTGGCAACAGTCGGTCAGTACTCTGTGGTCTGAGGATAGCATTGGAAAGGCTTGTCTGTTCATGCAACAGATTATATCGACAGCCAACTTGATTAGGGTTAAATCAAAGGTAGATCAAAGAGTTTTTAGAGGCCCACTAAAGTATGGTTACAGCGGCTTTTACGGCTTCTTAACTTCACTCTAAACTTATGATAATATAATAACACCTATTTAAAGAAGTGATTATAAAGAGAGTATGATGTTGAAAAGTATATTGGTCACCCTGTTTGTCGGAAGTATCGTCTTCTCGGGTTGCAGTATGAAAGAGTACACGCTTTTTCAAGACGAAAACCGTTCAGAAGAGCCGACAGATGTCAATGCGACAGTCTACAATGACGAGATGGTCTTTGAAAACAAGATCCAGCCTAATGACCGCATGGGGATCATGGTCTACAACCAGTCCGGTGGAGGCACAGGCGAACTGACATCAATGATCAGTTCACGCGGTTCGCAGCAAGGCGGCGGTGCAGATGAGACACAGGGGCTACTGGTCACACAAGAAGGTACGGTACGTCTGCCGTTGATCGGCAGTGTAAAAATACAGGGGCTGACAGAAGATGAAGCGGCCAAGTACCTTATGGAAGAGTATCGTAAATACCTGCGTACCCCGTACGTGACGGTTGAGATCATGAATCAGCGGCTTTTTATTCTGGGCGAAGTCAAGACCCCAGGTGTTGTTCCGGTGACCAATGGGACAATGAACCTCATAGAAGCGATCGCCCGCTCAGGCGACCTGACAGACTTTGCTGAACGCCGCGGTATCCTGGTCTTGCGTGGAGACCTCCGTAATCCGGAAGTCCGTATGATCGACCTGACGCAGATGTCAACGATCCAGGTATCGAGTCTCTACCTTAAACCAAACGATATTGTCTATGTACAGCCACGTGCGTCGAAAGGCCGCAAGATCGCATTTGACGAGGTGTCACCGCCATTTCAGCTCGTCTCGTCAATCTTAGCACCGTTTGTTAACATTACCTATCTTGCAAAAGCATGGAGCAGCTATTAATATGAATTCAACATCCGTGAACCCAAACAGCGCTATTGATGAAGATGAGATCGACCTCAAAGAGGTCTTTGGAACACTCAACCGCTACAAATACTCAATCATCATCTTAACGATTGTCTTTACAATAGGGGCAACGATATTTGCCTATTTTAAACCTAACGTCTATTCTGCGTCAACGACCATTGAACTCGAAGAGGACAGAGGGTGGGGTGGTAGTGGTGATGCGATGTCGCTGGCTCTCAGTGGCGGCGGCGCCAACCTTGACAATGAGCAGTACATCATAAAGTCCCGCTTCTTGTCAGAAAAGGTCCTCAGTGGACTGGAGATCGGTACACGATATTTTACGACACATAACCTTCGTACCATTGAGCTCTATCATGCATCTCCTTTTATGGTGGTCTCCAAAGAACTTGACAGCTCTTTGGTCGGAGCCACTTTTCAAATGAAGATACTGGACCAGGATCGTTTTGTATTGAGTATGACACCTCAAGTGGGTCTAAAAGAGAAAGCACTGCTGATGCTGGGACTCATCGAAGCACCGGCAGGAAAACCGACCTCATATGCCCACGAACACAAGTTCGGCGAAGAGATCGTAACAGAGTGGTTTAGTCTCAAAGTCGACAAACTGTTTGACCTGGAGAACAAAGAGTACTCTTTTTCCATTACGCCGAACGAATATATGACAGGGTTCATTCAGGGAGGGCTCTCAACGTCATTAGTATCTAAAAGCGGTTCTATCTTGGAGATCTCATTTCAGGACAATGTTGCGCTCCGTGCACAACAGATTCTCAATGCATTGACGGAACGATATCTGGAACAGGAGTTGGAAGAGAAGACACTCGAGGCTGATCAGACGTTGAAGTTTATTGATGCCCAGATCGAAGAGATCAACAAAGATGTTGAAAAGTCGCAAGGTCAGCTGGAGCAGTTCCGTTCCAAAAACATCATCGTAGACGCCGGTTCCCAGGCAATGATGACAGCCCAGAACATGGCAGAGTATGAGAGTAAACTGCAGGCACTTGAGATCGAGTCGAATGTGCTTAAAAATGTCCAGGAATATGTGAATACTGGAAAAGACCTTTCAGGTATCAGTCTCGGTTCTGCAGCATATACTGACCCGGCGCTTGCACAGATGATCCAAAAATTGCAAGAGAGCATTATGGCGCGGAATTCACTGTTGGTCGAGTTTACAGAAATTCATCCTGATGTGGTCAAACTGACGGAAGCGATCAACTCTATCAAGTCATCGATAAAGTTTACGCTTAAGAACGATATTAATATCATCGAGCAGCGAAAACAGACTCTTCGTCAATATATTCGCAAGTACCAGCGTTCATTGGAAGCACTGCCTGAAAGCGAGCGTCAATTAGCGAACCTTACCCGTAACACGTTAGTCAATGAGAAGGTCTATAACTTTTTGCTGGAAAAACGTGCCGAGACAGCAATCTTGCGTTCATCAACAGTCTCTAAAACACGTGTTTTGGATGTCGCGATGCTACCATACTTACCGATAAAACCAAAACGCCTTTTAATTGTATTGGTCGGTATGATCCTTGGTTTTATTGTTGGTATCGCCTTGGCATTTTTACGTGCCTTTTTGGATGACACCCTGAAAACAGCCGAGGATATTGACAAAATTACAAATATTCCTTTGTACGGTGCCGTCCCGCAGCGCAAAGACAAAACGACACGCTCCCAGTTTGAAGAAGCGATGCGTGTACTCCGTACGAACCTCCAGTTTGTCGGCGGTGCTAAAAAATCGAAGATCGTTGCTTTGACATCGTCTATTTCAGGCGAGGGCAAGACAACGGTTGCTGTGGCATTGTCCAAGATCGTTGCGGCAACGGGCAAAAAGGTGGTCGTTCTTGACCTTGACATGCGTCGTTCCCGTATGCATGAAGAGTTTAGTATTACCAACAAGGTCGGTGTCAGTTCTGTGCTCTCGGGTATTAATACGCTTGACGAGGCACTGCAAAAAGGTGTTATGGAAAACCTGGATGTCATTACCGCCGGTGCAAAGCCGCCGAATCCGTCTGAACTTTTGTTGACGAGTGGTTTTGACGCACTGATAGCGACTTTGTCTGAGACCTATGACTATATTATTCTGGACACTCCGCCGATCGGTCTTGTCACAGATGCAATGATCTTGCTGAAGTTGGCTGACGTGGGTCTTATTGTGACGCGTGCCAACTACTCGAAGAAGTCGTTTCTTAAGAATATTGAACGTTTTGCGACGGAACATGAACTGCATCATCTTGGATTTATTATCAATGGATTGGAGTCGAGTAAACGACATGGTTACGGGTATGGCTACGGATACGGATACGGCTCAGGAAAAGGCTACTACGATTAAAAAGTTGTAGCTTCGGCACATCTTGCACTTCAGTTCACCGCTCGACGTACAGATGTACGCCTTCGGGTTCACTTCAGCACAATCTGCACCAAAACAAGGGTACTGCTCGCGTAGCGATGTTTCCTCGAAATCTACACCTTTTAACTCTGGCTTATTGCGATGAGCTTCGCCATCTTTTTTGACAGCTGAACTTTTGTAGAAGGTTAGATTGCTTTAAGATGAACTACGTCACCTTTCTTAGCACTTAGCACTTAGCACTTAGCACTTAGCACTTAGCACTTAGCACTACTTCTTTAGAAGTGCTTCGATGTCTTTTTTAATACTTTGGGGTTTGGTGGACGAGCTGTAGCGTTCTACTACATTGCCATCGCGGTCGACCAGAAATTTGGTGAAGTTCCATTTTATGGATTCGGTCCATAAAAAACCGCTCTGTTCGTGTTTAAGGTATTTGTAGAGCGGGTGGGCCTTGTCCCCGTTGACATCGATCTTGGAGAACATATCGAACTGCACGTCGTATGTACCTTGACAAAAAAAGATGATCTCGTCATTGCTGCCAGGCTCCTGCTCGCCGAATTGGTTGGATGGAAAACCGAGCACCATAAAACCGTCGTCTCTGTACTCTTCGTAGAGTTTTTCCAAGCCTTCGTACTGTGGTGTGAATCCGCACTGACTTGCGACATTAACGATGAGAAGGACCTTGTCTTTGTATTGGGACATCGAGATCTCTTTGCCCTCAATAGTCGTTACGTTGAAGTCATAAATACGCATAGTATTCTCTTTTGCACTCAATGTATTACTCAGCAGTAAATAGGTTAATAGCAGGTATGTAAGAAATCGCATCGTTATCCTTTTTAAAAAGTATAACGACAAATGTACCTAAGAGAAATTAAGTTTCAAATGAGATATGAGATTATAAAGATGGAGAGGGAAGGGGGATGGAGAGAAGTGTTCTCGATTACTTCTCTGCATCCAGTAGTTTTTTGTACTGAAGGATCGTAGTTTCCAGGCGTACAGGGTCAGTGATCTTTCGAGAGGCGATATACCCGATGAGTGTTCCATTTTCGTCTTTTTTAGGAACGATGTGTACATCGACCCAATAGTACTTACCGTCTTTACGAAGGTTTTTAACATAGCCATCCCAGATTTTACCCTCTTTGATGAGCTTCCACATTCCTTCAAAAGCCGCTTTTGGCATGTCTGGGTGACGCAAGATACTGTGGGGTTGTCCAACGGCTTCTTGTTTCGAGTAGCCTGTCATCTCAACAAATTTTCGGTTCACGAAAGTGATGACGCCTTTCAGGTCTGTTTCTGAGATAAGGCTGCGTCCGTCGAAAATAACTTCTTCGTCGACGGGTTCTGGTCTGGTGATCATAAAAACTCCTAAAATAATTCATCGAATTATAGCAAATACAGATTTAAATATAGACGATATTGACTGATTTGTATTATAGTTAGATCCGAATGGTAGCATTTCGTAAAATAGGACACTGTGGTATAATAACTGAACTAAATTCAGGACGCCCTCATCAATGTTAGCCAATGAAATAACCGCTCTTCTTACCGACAAAAAAAAGCTTCTCACCGAAGTCTATTTTGAGCTTCAGACCCATTTCGAGACCAAATACGGCAAAGACACGGTCATATTTATGGAGATCGGGACATTTTACGAAGTGTATGAGGTCAATAATGACGACATGCAGGTCGGCAAAGCCAAAGAGATGGCCGAACTGCTCAATATTCAGCTCACCAAGAAAAACAAGAACATCGTTGAGAACTCGATCAAGAACCCATTGCTCGCAGGTGTTCCTGCGGTCTCTTTTGAACGCTATCTTGCCCGTCTTATTCAGGAGAAAAAATATACGGTCATCGTGATCCGTCAGAAAGGGCTGCCGCCGAAGGTGAGCCGTTACGTTTCGCAGATCATCTCACCGGGTACCAACTTCGACTATATGACCGACAACGAAGACAATTACATCGCCTCCTTGGTCATCGATCAGCACAAGGAGATCTTTTCGGTCGGTTACAGTGCTATTGACGTGACCACCGGGAAGACCTGGCTTTACGAAGCGCACGGCACATCGGAAGACCAGAGTTTTGCACTCGATGAGATCTTTAACCTGCTCAATGTCCATAAGACTTCCGAAGTGGTCGTCACCTTTTTAGAGGGGGTTCAGAACCAGAAAGAGGTTCTGCGCTATCTTGAGATAGCCGACCGGTTTCATTTCAGCATCAACAACGACCGCCATAAGATCGCGTATCAAAATGAGCTGTTTCAAACGGTCTATAATATTCAATCGCTTCTTTCGCCCATAGAACATCTGGACCTTGAACGCTCTCCGATGATCTCCGAGTCGCTTGCGATCCTGGTCCATTTTGTTATCGAACATGACTACCACATCATTCAAAAGCTCTATCGTCCGCAGCTCATCGATAACCGCCGTTACATGTACCTTGGCAACAATGCGCTCGAGCAGTTAGGTGTCATCTCCAAAGATCGAAATGAGATGACACTCTTCAAACTTATCGACAAGTCCTGTACGGCTATCGGCAAGCGTCTGTTGAAAGAGCGCCTTTTGAACCCGCTGATGGACAAAGAGGAGTTGACACGCCGTTATAACCTGATTGACCGTGTCAATGCCCACACCCGAACACTCGACGAGACACTGCGCGGTATTTACGACCTTGAACGTCTGGCACGCCGCATCAGTCTCGGCCGTCTGCACCCTTTTGAGATGAACTATGTCTATGAGTCATTGACCGGTGTGCAGGCCTTGATGGAGTACATCAAAAGACATAAGATCCAGAAAACCCCGTTCTCTGATCAGGAGATCAACGAGTTTATTCGGGATATTCAAAAGAGTTTTGACCTTGAGACATCGCGGCGCTTTACCATGGCGACCATCGACGAAAACTTTTTGATGCGGGGCGTGGATGCGAGTATAGACATACTGGTTGATGAAAATGAACGCATGCTGCAGACCTTTAAGATCATCATCGGACAAATCGAAGCGATGCTTTCGCAGGTGACCAGTTCCAACGGCGGCAACTATGTCAGTCTGGGTCTTCTTGAAAAAGAGGGGTATTACATTACCCTGAGCAAAAACCGCTGGTCGATGATAGAGAAGATCTTTAGAGAAGGTTCTCTCAATATTGACGGTGTTGCTGTTGATTTTAACGATTTCAGTGTCAAAAAACTGACCAACAATGTCAAGATCACCTCGGAGTTGACGGACCAGCTTTCTGACAAGATCATGCGCAACCGTCTCAAGATCGTTGCTTTGGCGAAAGAGCGGTTTGTCAGCTTGCAGGCACTCTTTGAACGTCGTTACACGATTTTGCTTGAACGTGTCATTCACTATGTTGCCGACCTGGATGTGGCGGTGAGTTCTGCTAAAACTGCCGAGCAGTACAACTATGCCCGACCGACGATCGTCGATGTGCACGATGATGAAAACTTTATGCAGGTCATGGCGCTGCGTCATCCGCTCATCGAGATCCAGGAACGTCAGGGTATCTATGTGCCCAATGACATCGTGATGGGAACACGCGACTATCTTGATCTGCCATACCCCGAGACGGTGATGCTCGACGTGCGCGTGCATGACGGGCATGATGTCAACGGGGTTCTTTTATACGGCATCAACTCCAGCGGAAAATCCTCACTGATGAAGAGTATCGGTATTGCCGTTCTTCTTGCACAGTCGGGCTTCTATGTCCCGGCAAATGCGATGAAGTTCTCGCTGTACGACTCCATTTTTACCCGCATCGTCTCCAAAGATAACCTGGCAAAAGGGCTTTCGACTTTTGCCGTCGAAATGCTGGAGCTCAAAAACATCGTTAAGCGTGCTTCACAGCACTCTCTGGTCCTTGGGGATGAGATCTCGCACGGTACGGAGACCCTTTCGGGTGTCTCTATTGTCGCGAGTGCGATCATGAAACTGACCAAACTGCGTTCCATCTTTCTCTTTGCAACGCACCTGCATCAACTCGCGACGATGCCGGAGATCAAAAAACTCAAAAACGTGGTCGATCTGCACTTGAGCGTCGAATACGATGAGAGTAAAGATAAACTACTGTTTAACCGTGTTTTACAGGCCGGCAGCGGCAGTTCCGTCTATGGACTGGAGTTTGCCAAGTCACTGCACATGGACGAAGAATTTTTGAACAGTGCCAACAAAATACGTAAACGTCTCTCCAATGATTTTGACGAGTTGGAATTGCTTGTCAAAAAACGTACCTCAAAATATAACAAAGAGTTGTATGTCACAAAATGTGTTATCTGCGGCGCGGCAGCGGAAGATGTGCATCATATTTCGCATCAGTCATCGTCGAACAGTGCCGGTTTTATCGGACATTTTCATCAAGATCATCGAAGCAACCTTGTACCGTTATGTAAAGAGCATCATAGAGAGATTCATGAGGGCAAGATCAGGGTCAAAGGTTTTGTCATGACCTCTAAAGGGTTGGAGCTCGACTTTGAAGAGCAGATCGTTCAAGCCAAACAAGAGAGTATAGAGCCTGAGATCAATGTTGTCGAAGAGAGTGATGACAGTAACCTTGGCTGGGATGATTTTTAACGATAATTAGTTACTTTGGCATAGTTGTCTGTTTCTTTACTTGCAAGAGCAGTCGCTCTGTCTCGCGTTCCAAGTGTGGAGCGGCCCACTCCATATAATTACCAAGATCACACTCTTCGCCGATAATCTTTTTTGTCAGAGCATCACACTCTGTCGGATAGGTCGCAATACGGATATCTCTGGCGATGTGATTGAGATTGGTTGCGAGCGTAATGGTGCGCTTGTCGGTATGATGTTGTTTTACTCTTAAGGCATCAAGGGTGTTTTTGTAATGGAGTGCCGAGGCTGTTGCCAGCAGAGAAGTCAGAAACATGAGGGTTATGAAAAAGGTATGTATTGACATAGCAGCCTCTTTAATGTATTTAAATATAATAACACAATAAATAATATTATGCTAATGCAACCCTTTTTCAAGGCAGTTAGCTCTCTGCAATCAAGCTAACAATAGAATATATTCAATATAATAGCCCCATCAAAAGGTTTATGTACCGTTCTTCACTGATTTTCGGCGAATGGACTAATGTGGTATCTAAATACCGAAAAGATTTACGGGAGAGAAGAATGAAAAGAGCAGTTACGCTGTCATTTTTGACCATAACATTGTTGCTGGTCGGATGTACGCAAGAGCAGCAAAACCAGATGAGCCGCGGGATCCAGAACTGGACAGGTACAAACGGTGTTATGGATGTTTATGCCGGCGAGAAACTGGTTTCGCGTTTTATCAAGGTCGACAAGATGACAACAGGGATGGGGCGAAATGACGGACAGCAGCGTGCGTACCGATACAGTTACGGTTATTTTGATGAGAATCAGAACTTCAAGGTCGATGAGGGTGAGAAAAAAGTCTATTTCGAAGTCAGTGATTATTCCAACTATGTTTTTTATGAAAACCCGTATTTTTAGAGTACTGATTTGGAACTGATCCCTTTATTTAAAAGAATTATTCAGGCAAAAAGCGAGACACCGGACGACGGCGGGCTCCTTGATTTCATTACCGGTTATCTTGATGAATTTACACCGGTACGTCTGGACAGCAATGGGGTGAAAAACCTCTTTATCTACAAAAAATTCGGCGAAGGCGAGCACCTCTGTTTTGCCGGTCATGTCGATGTTGTACCGGCCGGAGAAGGGTGGAGTGTTGATCCCTACGGCGCGGTAGAACAAGACGGCTTTATCTACGGTCGGGGTACACAGGACATGAAGTCCGGCGTGGCCGCTTTTTTACAGGCGGTCAAAACAACAAAAGCGTTTAACGGTACCCTCTCGCTTTTGCTGACGTCTGATGAAGAGGGGCCGGCTAAACACGGCACCTTGGAGGTCCTGAAGTACCTTGAAGAGCAGAAGATGATGCCCGACGCCTGTATCGTTGCAGAACCGACCTGTGAACAGGTATTCGGTGATGCGATCAAGATCGGCCGCAGGGGTTCGATCAACGGTGTTATTGAAAAGCATGGTAAACAGGGGCACGCGGCTTATCCGGAAAAAGCGGTCAACCCTATTCATAAGGTCGCTCAGGTCCTGCACCATATGGCCGGTGTCGATCTGGACGAAGGGGATGCGAACTTCGCACCGAGCAAGTTTGTCGTCACGGATATTCGTGCGGGTATGGAGGTGACCAATGTCACGCCCGGTAAGCTCAAGATGATGTTCAACGTGCGCAACTCGACGAATACGGATCAAAAGACGATCGAAGATTTTGTGCACAAATACTTTTCGGAGATGAACTACACGCTAAGGCTCGATCAGTCGGCGTATCCGTTTATGACGGACCCCAACACCAAGATCGTCCGTACTATCGATGCGGCGATCGAAAAGGTAACTGGGATTAAACCGAAACACTCGACTGCCGGAGGAACTTCAGACGCACGCTATATCGCGCCATGCGGTGTTGACGTCATTGAGTTCGGGGTGCGAAACGACACTATTCATGCGCCCAACGAACGCACCACGGCAGAAGAGGTCGAAAAACTGTATGCCGTTTTCTGCGAAGTGATCAAGAGTGATTAGAGCTTTTTGATCCGCTCTTTGTCCGCACGAATAAAGGCGATTAGCTCTTTGGCATTCTCAGAGTAGTAGACAAGCTGCTCTTCATCCACACTTTTACTGTTCTTCCGCTGCAAACGAAGATAGTCTTCACTCTCATAATAGGCCGGTAAAACACCGCAATAAAAAAATCCATGCGCATTCAGCAGTTCGATGACCGTATCGATGTTGTCGATACGGTGTAGATTGATGTCGGCATAGAGCATGTCGCAGTGCTCTTTTTGCAAGTCTGCCAAAATATCCATCAGTTCCCGTTGCCCGATCTCGGCTTCGATCTGAATATAACCAAGCCCAAGTAGGCTGTTAACACGGTGGGTAATGGCATCACGTACGGAGTGCGATGGTCTTGTGTCACAGATCTCTATGTTGATGTCGTCATAGACCTTTTGGATCTGCTTGCCGTATATAGTCGAGTGGGCATGTTGACAACGACGCTTCTCAAATAGGAGGTAGGAGACCAGCACACCGCTGCGCTGTGGGTTTTGCAGACTGTGCTCGATCTCTGTCATGGAAGGCACCTGTCCAAGAATGACGGCGCACTCCGTCATGCCGTGAGTGATGTTGGCCTTTTGGCTGTAGGGGTGCAGCATGATCGCCTCTCCATAAATGGCGTCGAACTCCAAACGCTTCGCTTCATAGATGAGAAAGTCGAACATTTTGTTCATAATGCCCATGCCTTTATATTGCGGGTCAACGATAGCGACACCGATCTCGGCGATGTTGGAGTGGGGCGCACGAATGAGGGCAAAATGACCGACGATCTGGTTCCTGTATAGCGCTACAATAGAGTGAATCTCACCCTTTTCATTCGCTTTGCGTACCTCTTGCGGTTCATAAAAGAGGTGTTTGTAGTAGGTGTAGTCATAATTTTTATAGATAAGTTTAGCAATACCGTCTCCGTCATTATTGGCAAATGCCCGGATCTTGAGGTGTTGAATGATCTCTCTCTTGTCGATTGGTTCCGGATTGATGATCTGGTTTGTCTTGATGTCGAAACATTTGTCGAACATCTGAATAAGACTAAAACGTTTACCGGCATTGGGGAGTGTTGTAAAGTAGAAACGGTCAACCAGATCGTAGATGCGGTAAAACCCTTTTTTATGATCGGCGCTATGGTCGATGGGTTCACTGAGGTAGCGGCTGAAGTCAAAGGGCGCGCCCCTGTCTTCGACATCGATTTTAAGCTGACAGCTATAGATGTAGTAGTGTACGGTGATGTCGATTTCATAATCGCGTTCATAGGCATGTTCCAAAACGTTCTCGACAACCTGCATGAGTGCCTCTTCGAGAGGGGCAAGGTCAGAGACCGGCAGACGCTCCTTGAGGTAGGTAAAGGTGTAGTAAATAAGCTTGCTGTCCGCGGTATTGGTGATTTTAAGCGAGATCTCGTCACGCATTGTCCATGGCCTCTACCGCTGTGGCTGCCATAATCTTCATACCGACGATCAAGGCGTCATCATCGACGTCAAACCGTGCGTTGTGCTGCGAAATACAGGTGCCTTTGTCCGGATTGCAGGTTCCGAGTCGAAAAAAAGCGCCGGGTACGATCTCAAGGTAACGTCCGAAATCTTCACCGCCCATGACCGGATCTTTTAGATCGATTGCATTCTCTGTGCCGATGACCTTTTCGGCGGCACTCCGAAGCAGGTCGACCATGGCTTCATTGTTGCAGACTTCAGGCGAGCCGAAATTGTAGGCAAAATTATAGGTGGCATGCATGGATTTACTGATGCCTTCAAGCGAGATTTCCATCATCCTTGGAATAGAGTGACGCACGTCGTGGTTCACGGTTCGTACGGTACCGCAGAGTTTGACATGATCACAGATAATATTGGCCGCTTTGCCGCCTTCGATAGTGCCGAGCGAGATGACCGCCGGGTGCAGAGGGTCGATCTGGCGGGAGACGATATGGTTGAGTGAGTTGATAGCCATGGAGGTGACAAGAATGGCATCGACACCTTCATGCGGCCGTGCTCCGTGTGAACTTTTACCGAAGATTTCGATCTCAAAGGTGTCGGCAGAAGCGAGCATGACTCCGTATTTATACCCGACCTGTCCGGTGTTAAGATAGGGGTAGGCATGCAGTCCGAAAATCGCTTTGACATTCTCGAGTGCTCCATCTTTGATCATTTGCGAACTTCCGCCATCGGTAATCTCTTCTGCCGGCTGAAAAATAAAACGAATATTGTTGGTGAACTCTGACTTGACCTGTGTCAGGGCCAGTGCTGTACCCAGCAATATAGCCGCATGGGCGTCATGGCCGCAAGCATGCATAATGCCCGGCGTTTGAGACGCGTAGGGTACTGTGTTCTGTTCCTGTATCGGCAGGGCGTCGATATCAGCACGCAAAGCGACAAAAGGTTTATTTTCGTCAACGATCAATTCGGCAATGAGACCGTAATGATCTGTAAAGGTGGTCACTTTCAGACCGGCTTTTAGTAAAAGTGATGCAAGAAGTGATGTCGTTTCTTTCTCATGAGCAGAGAGCTCCGGATGTTCATGGAGCTGACGTCTAAGGTCGATGACATCAGCGTTAATGCTATCAATGGCCGTAAAAAGTTTTTTGTTTATGTCTGACATAACGACTCCTTTGACTGGAAACCTCTTGAACGGTGAAGGGGTCTCTTTTTATTATAGAGCACAATCTCTAAAAAAGCGAGAAAGTCTGTTCCTGTACGTAGCCCTATTATCTCTGCTTTGGTACAATACGCTTCAAAGAACAAGGACTTTGATGAGAATATTACTGCTGATGACATTGTTTATAGGGGCATTGTTTGCCAATGAAATAGCATGGAACAAGAGTTTTGATGCAGCTAAGATCAAGGCTGAAAAAGAGAATAAGATCATTTATGCGGTGATCACATCCGAGACATGCCGATGGTGCCGTAAACTAGAAAAAG
Organism: Sulfurimonadaceae bacterium; assembly: GCA_041553195.1. Classification (GTDB taxonomy): domain Bacteria; phylum Campylobacterota; class Campylobacteria; order Campylobacterales; family Sulfurimonadaceae; genus Sulfonitrofixus. The sequence continues at coordinate 2,431 of JBFEJN010000048.1, read as the reverse complement.
AGACACTTAAAAAGAAAAAGGTCATCCAGAATCTCAACCGAAAATACTCTGCAGTCGCATTGACAAGAGGTAAAGACAAGTACCCGCCTTGTCTAAAAGCACCGATGGTGCCGATGAGTTATTTCCTGACACCCGAAGGCAATGTGCTCTACAGTGTTCCGGGCTTTTGGAGTGAAGAGGATTACCTTTCGATGATGGCTGATGTCGAACGCAAGTATCAAAAACAGCAAAGTGTAAAAAATCAAAAATAAAGGAAAATAATGGAATTTGTAAAAACAGAGCAGGCACCGGCAGCGATCGGTCCCTATTCACAAGCGGTAAAAGTAAACGGTATGGTCTACACGTCGGGTCAGATCGCACTGCGTCCGGACGGTACGATGGTCGAAGACGATGTCGTTCTTCAGACAGAACAGGTCTTTGCCAATCTCCGCGCGGTCCTGGCAGAAGCGGGTTCGTCACTTGAAAGAGTCGTAAAAGTCATGGCGTTTGTTGCTGACATCAACGATTTTACAACCGTCAACGAGATCTACGCAAAAGCCTTCGGCGACCACAAACCGGCCCGTTCATTGGTCGCAGCAAAGACGCTTCCAAAAAATGCGTTGGTCGAGATAGAAGTCATAGCTCTTTGTGACTGATTACTCGTATCATTAGAACAAACACTATCTTTTTATAGTGTTTATGGTGATTTTCGTACTTTTTCAGGTTTTTCTTTGGCAACAAATCATAAGGTAATAATAAATTAAACTTATGGTAGCCAATGAAAAAGCAGAGTATTAAGAAGATTGCGCTTTCGCGTTTGTTAAAAGTATTTTTTCTCTCTTTACTCGTTATCCTCTCTATCATCGTATTGAGCTATCGAAGTTTTTTTCAGCTTGTCTCTGAAAATAAAGCGATTGCAATTGCAGAAGTGATCAAAGCCGGCTTAACGTCGCACATGAAATCCGGTATTATGGACAAACGTTCCTATTTTTTGAACGAGATCTCGTCCGTATATGATATAGAATCGATCAGCATCATCCGTGCGGATATTGTCAGTAGACAGTTTGGCGAACCTGGGGCTTTTGACAAAAGACTGGATGACGACTTGCGAAAGATTCTGGAAACAAAAGAACCCTATTTCACATGGAAAGAGGGTGACAGCAAGATAGAAGCCATCATTCCGTATATCGCAAACTCGCAGGGAACGCTCAACTGTCTGCAGTGCCATCATGTCAATGACGGCGATGTCCTGGGTGCCGTCGACATCAATATGGACACTGCGGTTTATCAGAATTTTGCTTTCAAATACAGCTATACGATCGCAGCGGCTTTGCTCTTTTTTGCCTTTATGATTATTCTGAATATGTTTCATGTTCTGGAACATTACATACGTCAACCGCTTACGCAGATCATTGATGACGGTCAGAGGGCGTATCAGTTAAAGCAAGATATTGACAGTGATAAATACGCGAGCCGCGAGTTTGAAGAGATGGTGCAAAACATCAATGACTTCAATCAGCATATATTGCGTAAAGAAGAGGAACTTAGAGCCAAGAACAATGAACTCAAAAACCTTAATGAAGAGATAGAGTCAACACTGAAAGATACGCTTCAAGCTATGGGACAGATCGAAGAGATACGTTCGGATGAGACCAAAAAACATACGCAGCGTGTTTCGACAATCAGTGCTATGATTGCGAAAGAGTATGGCATGGATGCAGAGCAGGTCAAACTCATTGAACTGTCATCATCACTGCATGATATCGGAAAGATAGGAATAGCAGACGCGATCTTGAACAAACCGGATAAATTGACCGAAGAAGAGTTCAAAGTGATGCAGACACACACGACAGTCGGCTATGAGATCTTGAAACATTCAAAACGCGAGGTACTGCGAGCTGCAGCCACCATTGCCTACGGACACCATGAAAAATATGATGGTACAGGTTATCCGCAGGGCTTAAAAGGCGAGGAGATCGATATCTTTGCCCGTATTGTCGCAATCGTCGATGTTCTTGATGCACTGCTCTCAAAACGTGTCTATAAAGAGATATGGCCTGTGGAAAAGGTAGTCGAGTTGCTCAAAGCAGAACGGGGAAGGCATTTCGAACCGAAGTTGGTTGATATTGTATTGGACAACATGGAAGTCTATACGAACATCATAGCTGATATATCAGAGAATTAGCATGCTAAGAAGTCAGACGGCTTGTTTCAATGGCACGATGCACTGCTGTATTTCTCTGTTCTTATGTTTTCGACAGTTTTAAATGAAACTAAAGTATCTTTAAAGAATATATCAGTATAATTCGCCAACTTTTAATCAGGACATTTGTTTGTCCTGACAAAGACTAAAAGAGTACTTTTTGACTCTTGGTGTCGGAGAGGGCTTTTCCTTCTCTTTACAGGCCTGACCTGATCATTGCAAATGTTTAACTTTTTTGACGGCCTTGTG
>JBFEJN010000047.1:0-19010 GCA_041553195.1 Sulfurimonadaceae bacterium | reverse complement strand
ACGCACCGGTGTAGACGTTTCTGCCGACACGACGATCCGTCTTTTCGACGACTGCGCCAACATCTACGGTGTCAAAGAGGCGACCGGCTCTCTTGAGCGAACCGTAGAACTGCTTTCACGCCGTCCTGAGCTTGCTGTTTTCAGCGGTGACGATGCGATTGACTACCCTATTTTGGCCAACGGCGGTAAAGGTATCACCTCGGTAACAGCCAACCTTCTGCCGGACCTCAAAAGCGAGCTTGTCCATAAAGCGCTGTCCGGTGACTTCATGGGGGCAAAAGCACTCAATGACATGCTTTACCCAATTAACAGTGTCATGTTTTGCGAAGCCAACCCTATACCGGTGAAAGCAGCGATGTACATCGCGGGACTGATCGAGACACTCGAATACAGACTGCCACTGGTACAGCCAAGCCGTGAGAATATGAAACTAATCGAAAATGTTATGAAGAACTACAACATCAAAGGAATGAACTAATGCAGGGAAAAACTCTATTTGTAAGCGGTGGAACACGCGGAATCGGTAAGGCTATTGTGTATGCCTTTGCAGAAAAAGGGTGTAACGTCGCCTTTACCTATGCAAACAGTGCCGACACGGCTAATGAGATCATTGCCGATGTCGAAGCCAAATACGGTGTCAAAGCGCGCGCCTACTTGCTGAACATTCTTGAGCCGGAGACGTACAAAGATGTCTACAAACTGTTTGACGAAGATTTTGACCGCCTTGACTACTTCATCTCCAATGCCATCATCTCAGGTCGTGCGGTCGTCGGCGGTTTTGCACCGTTTATGCGTCTAAAGCCAAAAGGTCTGACAAATATCTGGACAGCAACGGTCAGTGCCTTTGTCGTCGGTGCGCAGGAAGCGGCGAAACGTATGGAGAAGACGGGCGGTGGTTCGATTATTTCAATGAGTTCGACTGGTAATCTTGTCTATACACCGAACTACGCCGGTCACGGGACCAACAAAGCTGCGGTCGAGACGATGGTCAAATATGCTGCGGCTGAACTTGGAAGCATGGGAATCCGTGTCAACGCTGTCAGCGGCGGTCCGATCGACACAGACGCGCTAAAAGCCTTCCCGAACTACGAAGAGGTCAAAGCAGAAGTGGCGAAACGTTCACCGTTAAGCCGTATGGGTGAGGCAGAAGACCTTACCGGTGCCTGTCTTTTCCTCTGTGACAAAGGTGCCTCATGGTTGACTGGCCAGACGATTGTCGTCGATGGCGGAACAACATTTACATCATAATTCTGACAGGCTCCATGCCTGTTACATAAATGTCTATCAAAGCAAAGAGACTTTGTTTTCATAGCTGTTTTACACCACGATACAAAGGAAGCAACCGATGATGAACCTGCCAAATATTTTAGCCCTTATACGCCTTGCTGTTGCCCCTGTGATGTTCTGGATCATCTTGACACCGGAGCTCTTTACAGATAACGGCTACGACGTCACGTGGAGCTACTATTTCTCGTCACTGCTCTTTGTCATCGCCAGTCTTACGGACTATTTCGACGGCTATATCGCCCGCGAACTCGACCAAAAGACAAAACTTGGGGCCATTATCGACCCGCTCGCCGACAAGATGCTGGTCATGGCGGCCTTTTTGGGTCTTATGGTCATGGGCAACGCCTCGGTATGGGCGATCTACATCATCATTGTCCGTGAACTCTTTATTACAGGTCTTCGCACGATCGCTGTTCAAGAGGGTATAGACGTTGCTGCCTCATGGTCGGGTAAGGTCAAGACCGTTGCGCAGATGTTTGCGATCGGTTTTTTACTGATGCACTGGCCTTTCGCCAACGCCCTGCTCTGGTTTGCCACCTTACTAACCGTCTATTCGGGTGTCGAATACCTGTTTCACTTCAGTAAACTCTTTTCGACCGAGTCAAAATAATGGGTTGGTTAGTCTCCTTAGCCGTTCTCTCGGCACTGATCTTTTTTCATGAACTCGGCCACTATAGCGCCGCACGTTTTTTCGGCGTTTACGTCGAGGTCTTTAGCGTCGGCTTTGGTCGAAAGATCGCTGCATTTAGACTCTTTAACACTGAATGGCGCATTGCCATGATCCCGCTTGGAGGATACGTCAAGATGAAAGGGCAGGAAGATCTTGACCCGACGGCTATCAGCAGTGACAAAGACTCCTACAATGCCAAACTGCCATGGCAGCGCATTGTCATCTTGCTCGCCGGTCCAGCTGCCAACTTTCTCATTGCCTTTTTCCTCTATCTTGCCATCGGTCTGGGTTCGCCGCAGGTCCTTGCACCGGTTGTCGGCAATGTTGTCAAAGACTCCCCTGCCTTCATCGGCGGCCTAGAGACAAACGACACTATCCGTTCTATTAACGGTCAGGAGATCACAACCTGGGAAGAGATGTCGAACATTATCAAAGAGTCAAGCGGCACACTGACACTGACAGTTGAACGCGGCGACTACATGGAGCATCTGCAGGTTGTACCTGCTCTTCAGGAGGTCGAAAATATGTTCAAAGAGAAAGTCCAGCGCCGCATGGTCGGCATAGGTTCTGCCGGTGTCCCGATTACCCTCGACCTTGACTTTGTCGAGAGCCTCGAATATGCAACAGCAGAGACCTACAAGGCGTCAACACTGATCTTTAAAAGCGTCCAAAAACTCATTACCGGTGCTGTTCCGGCCAAAGAACTCGGCGGGGCGATCAGCATCGTCAAGATCACAGCAGATGCAAGTGAGAACGGCTGGATGGCCGTCTTCTTTTTTGCAGCACTGATCTCAGTGAACCTCGGGGTGCTCAACCTCCTGCCTATCCCGGCCCTCGACGGCGGCCACATCATGTTCAACCTTTATGAGATGATCACCCGTCGGGTACCAAGCGAAGCGATACTGATAAAGCTTACGATCATAGGCTGGGGACTTTTACTGGGTCTGATGACTTTAGGACTATATAACGATATCAACAGGTTAATGCAATGAATGAACTAGAATACAAACGTCACATCGACACCATCATCGATCGTATCGAACAAGCCCGTATCAAGGTGAGTGAACACCACATCGTCAAGATCGTGGCCGTCAGCAAATACAACACCGCCGAGGATGTTGCTGCACTTTACAACATCGGTCAACGCGCCTTTGGTGAGAACCGTGTGCAGGATCTTGTCGCCAAACAGGCAGAACTCGAAGCACTCCCTCTAGAGTGGCACTACATCGGGAACCTGCAGCGCAACAAGCTGAACATGCTCATTAAAGCAGACCCTTTTCTCTTTCAATCCCTGGACTCCGTAGAACTCGCAAATGCACTTCAGCGGCGTCTCTCCGACAACGACAAGACCATGGACTGTCTGCTGCAGATCAACTCTGCTTACGAGGAGTCCAAGTCCGGTGTCACACCCGAAAAGGCGATCGAGACCTTTGAATATATACGTCAAAACTGCCCGAATATCCATTTAAAAGGGGTCATGAGCATCGGCGCCCATACGGACGACAAAGCCGTCATCAAAAAGAGTTTTGAAACGACCTACAAGATCTATGAACAGCTTGAAAATGTCTCTATCTGTTCTATGGGGATGAGTGGGGATTTTGAACTGGCCATCGAGTGTGGTTCAAACATGATCCGTTTGGGATCGATAATGTTTCCGAAGGAACTGTAAAGTTCCCTCACCGCTTACAACTTCTTGACCCTTCTCTTTTTTTCTTTCCGAAAATCATTTTCTTTTTAAGCTCTTTGATTGAAACTAGATTAATTGACACGGTCTGGCTTTTTTTGACGTTTAAATTTCTTTTATTACTTCATAACACTAGTATGTCACTTTTCTTTCTTGCCCGCTCAAGAAAGAAAACTAACGAAAAGAAAGAAGAGCGAGGGCGGTCACAGTAACAATCCAAAGTATCATATGGATCGAGTTTCGAAAGGCCTCCGTAGGTTCTGGCTGTACCAAGACACAGTTCTATGTCGAGAATGTACCAACAAAGTCAAAAGCGTCAGCTTTTACATTCAAATCGATGCGTTATCGCTTAACTCTTTTTCGTGGCATCTACAGCGTTGACTGTAGCGAAAGAGTGACCGTTAAGATGAAACCCGTTAAGAAAAAGCCAACTGCTTGGCTTTTTTAGGGTTGGAAACAGAGTTGTTATGCGTAGCATCAACGCCGTAGACCTTGTGTTGTAGGTGCGTTAGGGATTTTTAGGGAATGAACGACTGCAGCGAAAGCAGTCGGCAGCATGCCGACCGCGAAGCCGTCACGAGAGCTTTTTTGTTTCGTTTTTTGCGGAGAATCAGCGCCAACAGCGCAATGCAGGGAGGCACTTAAAAGGCTAAAGCCTTATGCAGGACAGAACTAAATTCTGTATCGTAAAATGCCGAGTCGTAAAAAAGGAAAGAGAAGTCGATAAAGTTTAATCATATAAGGCACCACAAGACTCTTTTAGTTGTAATTTGATTACAACTTCATAAACACAACGCCAAAACCATGCTATCATTATTGTTATGCAAAGTAACAAACAGATCTATTCCTGGGCCATGTACGACTGGGCGAACTCCGCCTACGCCACGACTGTCATGGCAGGCTTTTTCCCCCTCTTCTTTAAAAGCTACTTCAGTGCAGAAAGCGACGTCATTACCAGCACGGCAAATCTGGGGATCGCCAACTCCCTCTCGAGCATGATCATCGTACTTATGGCCCCCTTTCTCGGTGCCATCGCCGATGCCGGCGGCTATAAAAAACGGTTTCTTTTTCTCTTTACCTATCTCGGTGTTCTCATGAGCGGTTTACTCGCTTTGGTGCAGCAGGGCGACTGGCAACTGGCCGCTTTTGTCTATATACTCGGCAACATCGGTTTTATGGGCTCCAACATCTTTAACGATTCCCTGCTGCCGGGTGTGGCCAAAGAGAGCAGCCTGGACTTTGTCTCCGGACTGGGGTTCTCTCTGGGCTACCTCGGCGGCGGCCTCCTTTTTGCCCTGAATGTACTGATGGTCCAATACCCTCAATTTTTCGGTCTCTCCGGCATGAGCGAAGCGGTCAAAGCCTCTTTTGTCACGGTCGCACTCTGGTGGGCGGTCTTTTCGCTGCCGATGCTGCTCTTTGTCAAAGAGTCCCACCCCAAAAAAAATGGCACCATCAAAGCGACCGTCTTGGCCGGCTACCGGCAGCTGCTCAACACCTTTAAAAAAATACGTCTTCTAAAAGGGCTGCTGCTCTTTCTTGCAGCCTACTGGCTCTACATCGACGGTGTCGACACCATTATCCGCATGGCCGTCGATTATGCCATGGCCATCGGTTTTGACCCAAATGCCCTTATACTGGCACTCCTGCTGGTACAGTTTATCGGGTTCCCTGCCACCCTCCTTTTTGCAAAACTGGCCCAAAAATACAACACCAAAAATGCACTCTATCTGGCCATAGTAACCTACATCTTTATTACCCTCTGGGCGTCGATGATGCACGAAGTCTATGAGTTCTACCTGCTGGCCGCAATGATCGGTATGGTCCAAGGCGGCATCCAGGCCCTGAGCCGCTCCTACTACGCCAGCATGATACCCCCGGAACAGGCTGCCGAGTTCTTCAGCTTTTTTAACTTTCTGGGACGTTTTGCGACCATATTCGGCCCGCTGCTCATCGGTTTTGTGGCGGTTCTGACGCAAAGCTCCCGTCTCGGCATCGCTTCGGTGGTTATCTTTTTTATTGCCGGGGGTGTTCTGCTCTATATGGTCGATGAGAAGAAGATTGCCGATGAAGTTCGGAAGACGCTTGAGTAGTCTCTTCTAAATAGCATTTTCTACTTCTCTATTTTTCGAACTTTTTAAGTATATAGGTAGATTGAATATACTTGAATACACTCTTTCCTTTTTTCTCCGCAAAAAACGAAACCAAAAAGCTCTCGTGACGGCTTCGAGCCCGATGGCTATCGGGTACCTTCCTTTCACTCGTTCCCTTCCTAAAAATCCCTAACTCGCTACGCTCAGACAAAGTGATTTTCTTAACGGAAGTCCACTCTTTGCAGTCAGCTCTGCAGATGCCACGAAAAGAGCCAAACGGTAGCGCATTGATTAACGTTAAAGCTACGCTTTAATCCCTATTCTGATTGTTTGATTGAAGTTAGTAATGGTGTCGTATCAGCATAAAAAATGCCAAGGAAGTTGAAGTAAAGTCGACATAGAACTGCGTCTTGGTACAGCCAGAACCTACGGAGGGGTTTCGTAACTCCCTTTATTGGATATTTTGGATTGTTACTGTGACCGCCCTCGCTCTTCTTTCTTTTCGTTAGTTTTCTTTCTTGAGAGAGCAAGAAAGAAAAGTGACATACTAGTGCTATGAAGTAATAAAAGAAATTCAAACCTCCAAAAAGTCACAAACATCAGACTATAGCCATGAAGTAATAAAGAATCCACGTTATCACAACAAACCGGCAAAAAAGAAAACTCCCTTAAATGAACCATTCAATAACAAATACTTGATATAATTCCGCCAAATATACCAAAGAAATTTTATGACCGTAGACGATTTACAACACCTCCTCATAACGAATGCCCAAGGGAAAACAGAAGAATACACCCGCCTTTTCCACGGGCGCGGCGGCTTTTACGGCGCCTATAAGTTTCTCACCGTGGACAGCGCCGATGCCGTTCTCTACGCCGCATTTTTTGCTCCGGACGATGAGGAAGAGCGCATTATCGCCATGCTGAAAGAATTCTATAGCGCCCAAAACAAATGGAAAGCGCTTATCGTCCAGCGCCGCTACCTCAAAGGTGCGCCGAGCGAAGTCGCTGCGGGGGAACTGCCGGACGAGACCTATGCTTATGAGAACGGACTGAAATACAAACTCAACTTCCACAGCAACCAGAACATCGGCTTCTTCCCAGACATGAAGATCGGCCGCTCCTTTGTACGTGACAATGCCAAGGGAAAAAAGGTATTGAACCTCTTTGCCTACACCTGCCCCTTCTCCGTTGCAGCGATGGCCGGCGGTGCAGTTTCGGTCGTTAATGTCGACATGGCCAAAGGGGCACTTGCTACCGGACGCGACAACCACCGCTATAACGACCTTGACATCAGGGGCTGCCGTTTTATGCCCTACAACATTTTAAAGTCATGGAGCCGCATTAAAAAAGCAGGACCCTATGACCTTATTATCATCGACCCGCCAAGTTTTCAGCGGGGCTCTTTTGCGGCGACGAACGACTATGCCAAGATCGTCAGACGTCTCGGCGAACTGGCAGCCGAACAGTGTACCGTGCTTTCCGCGCTCAATGCCCCGGAACTCGACACACAGTTTATGCACGCCCTGTTCCAGGAGCACGCGCCGGAATTTACTTTTGTAGAACGGCTTGACAACCTCGAGAGTTTTCCCGCTGAGGACAACGAGCGCAGTCTCAAAAACATGATTTTTCAAAAAGGCAACGTATGACAGAACTAACCCTCAAAGAGTATGCCGTCAAACACAAGATCAGTCTGTTCAATGTTATGAAACTGGCCAAGGCCGGGAGAATTCCTTCTGAAACACGCAAAATCAACGGTAAAGATGAAATGGTCATCCTAACCAACGATGCACCCAAGCCCGAGCCTGTACAGCACGAGCCGGAGATAGACTATAAAAAAGCCTACTTCGAACTCAAAGCCAAGTATGACAAACTTGTAAAACAACAAGGATAAGCCATCACCTCTTTTACTGATGAGAGTATGCTAACCATCACAAATTTGCTTACAGAGCAGCTCATAGAGCAGTCGGAGGTCTTCTTTGAGGTACTCAACCCGGACCACTGCAGCGGTGCCTACGCTGGAAAAGAGGTCACCATCGATGCCAAGCGCTACCGCTGTCGTTCGCTGCGTTCATGGCTTGACCTGGCGGCTAACCTGAACTGCCGCATGCTGACACCCACAAGTGCTTCGGAGCAGACCATTGTCTTGCATTTTCAACAACTGAAGACGTACTCTTTTCACGAGGATAATACCGATAAAAAATCTGAAAAGTACGGTACCGGTTCCAGTTTTGCAGCGATCAATAAAAACGAAGAACCTGCTTTTCTGGCGGCCTATCTGCACGCGCTGGATGTTGCGGAAATTGCAACGAAAAAACGTGTCCTGAACCTTGGTATCAATCGCGGCGACGAGTTTGCTCTCATCAAGGAACTTCTTGGCCAAAAGGAGTTTGAGGGCATAGAATTTGTAGGCATCGACCACTCAGTTACAGCTATTGATGCGGCAAAAAACCGTTTCAGCACACCTAACGTGCAGCTCTACAGCCACGATGTCAATACTCTCGACGAACTGGACCTGGGCACGTTCGATCTTATTATCAGTATCGGCACCCTCCAGAGTCCCGGCATCAACTACAAACCGTTTTTAATGAAACTGGTCCAAAACTACCTGAGTGATGAAGGTGCCATAATCCTCGGATTTCCCAACTCCCGCTGGATCGACGGGGAGATGGTCTACGGGGCGAAGATGCGCAATTATCGCGAATCTGACCTCTCCCTGCTCCTTGGTGACATCGACTATGCCAAGCGCTACCTGCAGCAGAAGAAATTTCTTGTGCGTATCAATGGCAAAGAGTATCTTTTTTTAACAGCAACGCCAAACCGATGAAACGTTATTTATCTCGTCTGAAGCGCCCAATGATGAGTCGACATGAGATCAAAGAGAAGATCCTGCTGATTAAAGCGCAGTCACACAACGAATACAAAGAGACGCTTGTTATGCTGCGCCTTCTCTACAAACAGGCCAAAAATGACGAGGAGAAAGCTTTTATTCGTCAACAGGCAGCCGACATCATCAAGATCAGTATTGTGGTGGTCATCGCCGCACTTCCGGCAGGAACAGTCGTCGTAGCGTTCATGGAATTGGGGTTTCGAAAGATCAATCGGACAATCTTGCCGACCTCTTTCTCGGATGAGTTTGTAGAGCAACACAACCGTTTAAAAGAAACGGAGATGCAGTAAAAAGAGCAGGCCTTTTATGACTGCTCATTACGATTGAAAAGCGTTTATTGCGCTAGTTCAACCATAAAGTCTTTGGAATTTTTCTGATGCCAACGGCACTTCTTGGGTTCACCCATCAAACTGGTCTTAAATCCATTTTTCTGCACCGCACACTCAATCTTGTCCCGCTTGACCAGTAGCCATACATCACCGTATAGGTACGCGGTCATCGCAGCATTATTCTTGATAATCGTCTTGTCCGCTTTTCCATTTTTTGCGACATAGGCTTGAATCGGTTCATCGACCTTTGCATTGAATGTCGATTTTTTAGCGACCGGTGCTTTAACCGCAGGGGCTTTAGCCACTGCTTTTACCGGCTTTTTAACCGCTGCTTTTTTAGTGCTCGCCGGTTTTGCTTTTCTTGGCACAATAACATTGACACTGCTTGACGCATAGGCACAATCGTTCTCGGTATTGCACACCTTGTATTTGACAACATACTTTCCACTCTTTTCATATCGATGGTAAGGGTTTCGAACCGTCGAGATCACACCGTCACCAAAGTCCCATAAATACTCTTTTATCTGGCTTCCTGTGGCTTTGGAGTAGTTGTCGAAAAAGATATTTTCATTGACGGCATAACTTTTTTGCTTAAGAACAAAATAGGCTTTCAGGTCACTTTTTTCTCTCGCTTTAAGCTTTTTCTCGCTCTTCGTCACTAAGACATCTTTGATACGAAACGTACTCAATCCAGACGAATCCGTTACCTGTAGCGAAACGCTGTATCGTCCCTCTGTGTCGTAACGGTGTGTCGCATTTTTGGTCTCGGCCTTGGAGCCCTCTCCAAAATCCCAGAGGTAGGTCAGCTTGTTCGACTCATCTTTGACTTCGGTCAGGAACTGAACATCACACTTGTAATTTTTTTTCTGGTTACACGATCGCACGTTTATCTTGACCGAAGGCAGAACATTAATAGCACTGTTCAGACTTTTGAAGTCATCCGGAAACGGCTCTACATCCATAGGCGCAATACTTTTCGCGATCTTAAGTTTTTCATTAAAACGGTGACGTTCTGTCAAAAGTGTTTTTGTCAGAACACTTTTATCGTTATATTCAAAGATGGTGACATATTCTGTAGCATGGCTGATGATCTCCTCTTTTTCGTCTTCGAAGGCAGATGTGTATTGACTCCATCGTTTGCGTGTGATGACAGCCTCATAACAAAACGCGCCCTCACCTTTGATCGCATTGGTATGAATATAGCTTCGCAGCTCTTCTTCGATGAGAGGGTAGTTGTTTGTTATACCCCTAATAGCATCTTCTTGTGCCTGAACTTTCGAATCACTGCACGCTGAATGCGAAGCGTACACTTTGTTGTTGTCGATTCTTGAGACAAATTCCACCTTACATCCCGAAAACAATAATATCCCGATAACACTGATTAAACCAATAAATTTCACAATTCCCCTTTTGCTCAAATATGTCTGTTCGATGACGTAAAATGATCACGTCAAACCCGGTAAAAATAGCTACCGGTTACTAAACATAGCTTTTTATAATATCAGAAAATACTTCAATCTAATCAAAGTACCCCTTCTTCTCATACTCTCTACCAACACCACTGTTTCATTGTTTAGTATATAATCTCTTCATGATTAATAATTTACAAAAATATCAGTTCAGTTTGGTCCTCTCCGGCGGCGGTGCCCTGGGCATTGCGCATTTGGGCGTACTCCATGACCTTGAACGCCACAACATCATCCCTTCCGAGATCGTCGGTACCAGTATGGGCGGCATTATCGGGGCCTGTATGGCCATCGGCATGCAAGAGCGCGACATCCACAAACAGATCAACCGTTTTGCAGGTGTTTTTAACTGGCTGAAATTCTCATTTACCGGCAATGCGGTGGTCGAGAACGACAAGATCGCCGCGATCTTTGAGAGTGTTTTTAAAGATAAAAAGATGTGCGACACCATCATTCCGCTCAAACTCATCGCGACCAACCTGCGAAACGGACACAAAAAGGTCTTTACTTCCATGGACGATGTCTACATTAAAGATGCCGTGCTCTGCACGATGGCAATTCCGGGGATCTTCGAAGAACATGTCATCGACGACGAGACCTATGGCGACGGTTTTCTCTGCGAAAACCTGGGCATTAGTGAAGCAAGCTTAGAACATGTTCTGGCCGTAGATGTCCTCGGTAAGAATGCCTTTGACAATGACATGCCGGACAACTTTTTCAAGACCATGAACATTCTGGAGATGTTTGAAAAATCGTTACGACTGCTCATATACAACCAGACCCGGACCCTCATAAAATACAGTACCAAAAACATTATTCTCATCGAACCGGCAACAAAAGAGTACAAGACTTTTTATTTCCATAAAACAGCCGCGATAAGAGCGCTGGGGATGGGGCTGTTGGACGCCACAGACGACGAACCCGCTTTTTGAACCTTCGCGCTACAGGAACTAAGCTATAATTCCATTCCTAAAACAGGTCATTTCAACACATTCAGCATGTGGTCAAGGCAACAACAATGCAGCAACAGCTATCTTCTTCCGCAGACACCGAAGCCTTATGTAGAACGGCTGAACAACATGCACGAACGCTTTTGCGTGAGGTGTTCCAACACACCAACGACCACCGTGCCGTTCTTGTCTATGACAAAAGATCGCTCTTGTCCACCGTTTTGGCAGAGGCCTACAGACGCGCCCTGCCCGAGGCGATAAACATCGACTTTGACCTGGAAGACCCGCAAAACATTCTGAACCTCTTCAATGAGCTCCACCCTTCTGACCTGGTCGTACTGGTGCAATCCACCAGTTTTCGTCTCGATGCCTTTCGCATACGAATCGAGCTCTTTAAACGCAAGATCAAAGTCATCGAACACCCGCACCTCAGCCGCATGGCCGATGACGAAGCTGCCTGCTACATCGACGCACTCGACTACGACGCGGATTACTTTCGGGGTGTAGGGCGTGCGCTCAAGAGTAAAATAGACAGTGCCCCTTTCGGCAGCGTAGAGAGCGGCGGTGAACGGCTGGTCTACGGTTCCCCGTTTGAGTCTGCCAAGCTGAACATCGGCGACTATTCCGAAATGCCTAACACCGGCGGGCAGTTCCCCATCGGCGAGGTCTTTACCGAAGCGCAGACCTTGACGGCGCTCAACGGCCGGGCCAAGATATTTTGTTTCGGCGACGTCGATTATAAGATCAACAGACCCGAAACACCTATAACACTCATCATTGAAGAGGGACAGGTGGTCGCCTGCGAAAACTCCACGCCGGCTTTTGACAACATTCTTGCCAACATACGCGCCGATGAAGGTACGGTCTGGGTCAGAGAGCTCGGTTTTGGGCTTAACAGGTCATTGACGAAGAACCGGACTCTTGCCGACACGGGGAGTTATGAGCGCATGTGCGGTGTGCATGTCTCTTTGGGGGCCAAACATGGTATCTACGGCAAGCCCGGCTTTAAACGCCGCGACGGCAAGTACCATGTCGATGTCTTTATTGACACCCACAGCGTTACCCTGGGTGAAGAGGTCGTCTACCGCGACGGCGCGTGGATCGTTTAAGAAGATGGTATGTTCTGACATACGGGGTATAGTTGATGAGCACTTAGCGGTTCGTCTCGCAAGGCTTCATCTTTTACGCGGTGTTATTTCTTTTTAACAGCTTGCGTTTTAACGGCTGTTTTATGCTCTTTTGCCGCTTTGCGGTCTGCCTCTACTTTCCGTTTGCGTTCGGCTTTCTCTTTTTCGTATTGTTTCTTTTGCAGTTTTCGCTCTTTCTCCAATTTGAGTTTTCGCGCTTCTCTCTCTTGTGTCGCCTTCTGTCTGCTCTCAAGCGTTTTTACTCCGGATTGCTGTTTCGACACACGTTTTATAGTCTCTGCTGCAGAGACCGATGAAGCAAACGGAACCAGCAGCGCCACACTCAGCGCCATCAATGTTTTTTTCATGCCATTTTCCTATAGATGGTTTCGATGTTCTTTTTCGTCAATGTCTCTATTTTAATGTTATTAGGCTTAGTTATAGTCACATAGAGCCCGAAATTGGAAAGAATCGGGACAATGTCCTCTTTAAGATGAAGGCACAGACTAACGTATGCTTTTGCATGTTAGACGATAAAAAATAGGAGTAGAACCCTCTTTACAGACATGTCGAACAATCACTCCTTGTCAAACTGACGATGCGCTTTTTCAGCCGCCGTATTTTGTCTCTCATAGCTGTTGTCCGGTTGGGAACTGACCGTCGTACAGCCGCTTGTCATGACCAAGATCGTCAACATCATTAGTGTCGTTTTCATTGTTTTCCTTTTCTAATCTTCTGTTGGACATTTTACTGTGTATTTGGTCAAGGTTTGGAAAGTCGTTAAGGATGCATTAGAACTCTAGTAATAATGACAAGTTCAAAGTCCAAAATTGTAATGAAATTAAAAGTGGCGATTCAATTCCAGGTGTGCAATCTGCATACAAATTTGAAATAATATATACAATCGTATTATGTTAAATCCTATTTATGATACCCTGCTTTCAAATAATTAAAACGAAAGTGTCTTATGAAATCATTTTATACAAATTTATTGTTAACGATCATGCTGCTCTTTATGGCTGGATGTACTAGTAGTGGTGGCAGTTCTTCAAGCACTGACATTGTCACCATCGGAGGTGTCGACTTTGACACGCAAAACAGTGATCAACTATCCAGTCATTGGCTGAAACTTCCTACAGAAGGCACTACAAAGCTGCTTTCCAATATAAATGATGAAAAGCTTATCTACACACTCTCCAAAGTCACTGTTGACGGTGTACCGGCCATTCAGTGGCATCAGTTACATCTGCCCGACGCACTTACGGATACGATCGTGTATGCAATGAGTACGGATGGTGCAATCTATACAATTCAAGAAAATAATACCACGCTAAATCCACCGGTACAATTTATCTCGGCCAGCCAGTCTGACTATACCTTCCAAACTAGTCCATCCGGGATTACCGATACCATTAGTATTGTTACACCTGTTCCTTGGCCCACATCTTCCAGAACAATTAGGAGATATTTTCAGATAAGCGAAGGTCTCGTTGAATCTCTCACTTATGGTTTCCTCTTATACGATTGGTATATTACTACGTCCAACTTTGATCCAATCGCAGAATCCAACGCCCTTTTGACAGAACTTGACACCGATCTGAACATTACTCTGCAAGCCAGTGATGCTGATGAAGACGCATTGAGCTATACCATAGTTACACAACCAGCACACGGTACACTGAGCGGTACAGTGCCAAACCTGACCTATAAACCCAATGCCGGTTTCAAAGGCAGTGACAGTTTCGTCTTTAAAGTCAACGATGGGATCGTTGATTCGGAACCGGGAACGGTCAGTATAAGTATCGTCGACCAGATCAACCCCGGAAAGTTTATCATTACCGTCAAAACAGACAATTGGGGTACATCCTCCGATACACAGTTCGAGATACCGACAACAGGTCCCGGTTACGACTATAGCGTAGACTGTGACAGCGACGGCACTATTGAAGCAACAGGACTGACGGGCAACTATACCTGCGACTATTCTACCGCAGGGACCTACACCATAAGCATTGAAGGCGATTTCCCAAGAATCTATTTCAACAATGAAAAGGACATATGGAAAGCTCTTTCAATAGAACAATGGGGTACGGGGACATGGAGTTCCATGGAAAATGCATTTACCGGCTGTTCCTATCTGGTTCTTAATGCAGCCGACAACCCAGACCTCTCCGGCGTATCGAATATGCATGCTATGTTTGAACAGGTTGCCGCTTTCAACCAGGACATCGGCAGTTGGGACGTCAGTGGCGTAACCGATATGGGAAGAATGTTCTTTCTTGCCACAACATTCAATCAGGATATTGGTGCTTGGGACGTCAGCAGTGTTACCAATATGAATTCGATGTTCGATCGTGCACACGTATTCAACCAGGACATTGGTAGTTGGGACGTCAGCCGCGTAACCGATATGTATGGAATGTTTGAAGATGCATACGCATTCAACCAAAATATTGGCAGCTGGGATGTCAGTAGCGTGACTAATATGGGCAAAATGTTTCGAGGTAGCCACGCTTTCAATCAGAATATCAGCAGCTGGGATGTCAGCCGTATTACGGATATGAGTGGTATGTTTGAAGATGCTTATGTATTCAACCAAGATATCAGCAGTTGGAATGTCAGCAGTGTAACGAATATGTACGGGATGTTTTCCGGCGCAAACTATTTCAACCAGCCTATTGGAGGTTGGGACGTCAGCAGCGTGACGGATATGGGTAAAATGTTTTATCATGCAGATACTTTCAATCAAAACATTGGTGGCTGGGATGTTAGCAGCGTAACCAATATGTATTTCATGTTTTCCTATGCACCTGTCTTCAATCAGGATATCAGCAGCTGGGATGTCAGTAGCGTGACAGATATGACCGGCATGTTTGGATATGCGTCCGCCTTCAACCAGGACATAGGTAGCTGGAATGTTAGTAGCGTGATAAAAATGCATTGGATGTTTGGATATACGGCTACTTTTAATCAGGATATCGGCAGTTGGAATGTCAGTAGCGTGACCGATATGGGTAGTATGTTCGAGCGTGCAAACGTATTCAACCAGGATATCGGCAGCTGGGATGTCAGTAGTGTGACAAATATGGGTAGTATGTTTTACCTTGCATCCGCATTCAACCAGGATATCGGCAGCTGGGATGTCAGTAGTGTGACAGATATGAGTTGGATGTTTGAATATGCGACCGCTTTTAATCAGGATATCGGCAGTTGGGATGTCAGTAGTGTGACAAATATGGGTAGTATGTTCAATGGTATCGCATTGTCTACACCGAACTACGATGCCCTCCTAATCGGCTGGGGAGCACAGACGCTGCAATCCGGAGTCTATTTTTATGGCGGAAGCAGTCAGTACAGCGCCGGTGCAGCAGCTACTGCACGACAAAACATTATCAATAATTTCGGCTGGACAATTGAGGATGGCGGTCAGCTTTAACCCGCTGTTTGACCTGAATGTAAAAAAGAGAAGTTCAACCTCGGGAACGTGACGTTTAAACCTAACACCAACCTTAGAAAACTCCCCATCTACAGCGCTAACAAAAGATTTACCCATTTTTCAGTATAATCGCACAAATTATAGGCGAAGAGAAGGCAGATAAATGATCGCATACGACAGCATTAAACCGTGGTTATTCAAGTTAGAACCTGAGACGGCGCACCATTTGGCGGCCTCTCTTCTACAGTTTGCCAACGTATGTCCTTCTGCTTTTAACTACTGGACGTCCAAGCACTTCGTTACTGACCCGGTTTTGGAGCAGGAGCTGTTCGGCCGTACTTTTTTGAACCCGGTCGGTCTGGGTGCGGGTTTTGACAAAAACGCGACGATGGTCCGCGGTATTCAGGCCCTTGGGTTTGGGTTTACCGAAATCGGTACAATTACACCGAAACCGCAGCCGGGCAACCCTAAACCGCGTATGTTCCGCCATATCGAAGAGAAGACCCTGCAGAATGCCATGGGCTTTAACAACGACGGTCTGCTCAAGATCCAGGCGCGTCTGGAAAAAGTGTACCCGTTCAGCACACCGATCGGTGTCAACATCGGCAAGAACAAGACGACCAGTGAAGAAGATGCTATCAGCGACTACACGACGCTGATCAAAGCGCTGCACAAGCTCGGTGACTACATGGTCATCAACATCTCTTCGCCGAACACACCGGGTCTGCGCGACCTCCAAAACGAAGCGTTTATTACGGAGCTTTTCGAAACGGCGAAATCCTTGACCGACACACCGATCCTGCTGAAGATCGCTCCGGACATGGAAACGCAGCAGGCGGTTGACCTTACAGCTATGGCTGTTGAAAAAGGGGCGGACGGTATTATCGCTACCAACACCACGATCGATTACTCCCTGGTCAAAGAACCTAAGGAGATCGGCGGCTTAAGCGGTGCGATACTCTCTGACAAGAGTTTTGCGATCTTTGATGCCGTAGCCAAAGAGCTTTACGGCAAGACAACACTGATCTCGGTCGGCGGCATCTCAACTGCCGAAGACGCCTACCGCCGCATCAAAGCGGGCGCGTCCCTGGTTCAGGTCTATTCCGCATTGGTTTTTGAAGGACCGGAGCTCATCAAAGAGATCAACAACGGACTGATCGACCTTATTAAAGCCGACGGCTACAGCTCGATCACCGAAGCGATCGGTTCAGCGCGTTAATGAAATTTATTGCGTTACTATTTTTAATCTCAGGAGCCATCATGGCATCAAGCTTACCACACTATGAGACCAAGACCCTGGAAAACGGTCTTGAGATCGTTGTCATCCCGATGCACAACAACACCCAGGTCATCTCAACCGACATCTTCTACAAAGTAGGAAGCCGCAACGAAGTCATGGGAAAAACGGGCATTGCGCACATGCTTGAGCACATGAACTTTAAGTCCTCGGAAAACCTCAAAGCGGGACAGTTTGACGAAGAGGTCAAGAGCATTGGCGGTCTCAGCAACGCATCGACCGGTTTTGACTACACACACTACTTCATAAAGTCGAGCACGCAGAACCTCGGCAAATCCCTCTCGCTGTTTGCAGAACTCATGCAGAACCTCAAACTCAAAGACGAAGAGTTCCAGCCTGAGCGTGACGTCGTCACCGAAGAGCGCCGCTGGCGAACAGACAACAGCCCGCTGGGCTACCTCTATTTCAGACTCTTTAACAACGCCTACCTCTACCACCCGTACCACTGGACACCGATAGGGTTTATGAACGACATTATCACCTGGGAAATCGACGACATTCGTGACTTTCACAAGACCTTCTATCAGCCGCAAAACGCTATTTTGATCGTCACGGGTGACATCGAACCCAAAGAGGCTTTCAAGCAAGCCGAAAAAGAGTTTGGCAGTATCAAGAACACGACGGACATCCCTAAGGTCAAGTTTATTGAGCCGAAACAAGACGGTCCTAAACGCGTTATGATCTACAAAGAGAGCGAAGTGGAGATGGTGGCGATAACCTTCCGTATTCCAAACTTCCTTGACCCGGACCAGGTCAACCTTTCGGCGATTTCCGAGATGTTGAGTGCGGGTAAAAGTGCACGCCTCTACGAAGAACTTGTCGATAACAAACAGCTGGTCAACCAGATCTACGCCTACAACATGGAGAGTATCGACCCGGGTCTTTTCATCTTTATGGCAGCCTGTAACCCTGGCGTCAAAGCTGAAACGGTCGAAAAAGAGCTTATCGCCCAGATAGAGCGTATAAAAAAAGAGGATGTCACACAGGCAGAGATCGACAAAGTCAAGATCAGCACAAAGTCTGACTTTGTCTTCTCGCTTGACAGTGCGTCTGAAGTCGCCAACCTTTTTGGCGGCTACCTTGCACGCGGTGACCTTAAACCGCTTTTGGAGTATGAAGAAGCCATCAACAAACTTAATGCGGCTGACATTAAAGCAACAGCAAACAAATATTTTGACTTCAGCCAGTCAACAACAGTAATATTACGAAAAGGTGAATAGTATGGATATTGTAACCGGTGCGACAACAGCACTTATCACGCCATTCAAAAATGGACAACTCGACGAAGCGACCTACGCACGACTGATCGAACGTCAGATCGCTAACGGCATTGACGCCGTCTGCCCCGTTGGGACGACTGGTGAAAGTGCGACACTGACACACGACGAACATAAACGTTGTATCGAGATCGCGGTAGAGGTCTGTAAAGGGACAACGGCCAAAGTTCTGGCCGGAGCCGGCTCAAACGCAACAGCAGAAGCAATAGAGATCGCAAAACACGCGCAAAAAAGCGGTGTCGACGCCATCTTCTCTGTTAGTCCATACTATAACAAACCGTCGCAAGAGGGACTTTACCAGCACTATAAAGCGATTGCCGATTCCGTCGCAGAGCTTCCGTTCATGCTCTACAACGTACCGGGACGCACCGGTGTAGACGTTTCTGCCGACACGACGATCCGTCTTTTCGACGACTGCGCCAACATCTACGGTGTCAAAGAGGCGACCGGCTCTCTTGAGCGAACCGTAGAACTGCTTTCACGCCGTCCTGAGCTTGCTGTTTT
>JBFEJN010000046.1:0-21188 GCA_041553195.1 Sulfurimonadaceae bacterium | reverse complement strand
TCGTAGGATCGGTAAAGGATGTCCCGTAACATTCGATCCAGTTTGTGAGTTCGGAGTACGTGTCAGCGTTAACCTCCATAAACCCTTTGCTCATACGCGAGCTGACTTTGATGTATTCGTCAATAGCATGGTCGATCTGTACCAACCACGCCTTTTTAAAACTGTAGCTGTCCAGAGCATAAGTGGATTTAAACGTATTGATCTCAGCGAGTTTATCGGCAAGATAGTTCTTTTCTGCACACGCCTCATCCTGGGTCGTAAAGATAGAGAAGAGATATTTTCCCGGATACCAGGTACTATCACACTCTTCTACCGCCAATACAAGATCCTCATCAACGATGTTTTCGGTGTCATTGTCGTCAAGAGCTGCGATCTTTTGGCGAAATGCATACATTTTAGAGAGGTATCGGGCCGTGCTCGAAAGGGCATACTGTTGGGCAACGTTTTCGTTCATCAAAAGGGTGTTTTTGATATAAGAGATCGGCAGTTCATCATTAACGGCAACAAGCTCATATGCTTCGCCGATGTTGTTACCCTGGGCATCTTTAAAGGCGGGCAGCCGATCACTGATAAATTTTTCTAAAAAAATGTGGCGTTTTTCGACATCCGTTTCACCATCGTTCATATCGAAGATGTCGCCTGAATACATGTTGACATAGGTATGGGCAAAGGTGTCCGAGGCACCATGGCCTAAAAAACCGTAGGCAAAGGCTTTTTCTTGCGGTGTCTGTGCTTCTGCAAGCACCCATTTAAACCAGCCATCGCTTTTCCAACCGTTGACAAGGGTAGCCAGGTCATCATCGATATAACCATCCTCAAGACCGGGGTGAACGGTGACCTGTCCGCCGATAACGTCGGGAAAACCGTCCGGACCGATGTTCCCCATGCGATAGGTCTTTTTGTTCTCTAAAATCGCAGAGACGATGGCCGGGTCCACATCAAAGTCACCGAAAGGCTCGATCGTTACTTTGGCGTCTTCAAGATCATTGATGACTTCCTGGGCGATCCAGACATGACTGCGCGTGTCAAAAGAAAGCAGGGATGTGCTCAGGAGAAAGAGAGGCAGTATAAATCTTTTCAAAAATGACCTTGATATAAAATAATAAATTATTATAGCTAACCCTGCTTTTCTTGTGATAAAAATGTGATATTCTGGTTGAATTTATGGTGAAGAGTGTTTAATGGGCCACGGCTTCTCTCTTTTGAGGCGGCCGATACGTTACGTTCTGATACTGCATTCGTTTGAGCCCATCACCAAAAGCACGCATCTTAAACGCCTTCCAGTTGCGTTGCTTCTGAGGACTCCAGCCCATCTCCGCAAGCGAAAAGGTCCGTGGCCAGGCAAGGTAGTCGGCAATCGTCTCATTGTGTACAGTCTCGCTCCATAGACAGCCGTGAACGCCTTGCACAAACGCGGCAGCAGTATCTGAAAGACCGGCAGTCGGGTTGTAGCTGTAGGCATCCTCAGTGTCCGTCGGGCCTGCCCAGGTGTGCCCGAACTCATTTTTATCTTTGATGTACTGCTGGTCAAAATAGAGATATTGTGCCGGTGACATAATGACCTGATGCTGCTCTTTGGCAGCCTTTTTCCCGGCACCATTACCTCGCCAAGCCATGATTATGGTATGGTCACTCAGAGCATTGTTATCGCTTCTCACTTCCTGCCAGGCGATCATCTTTCGATTGTGTTTAGCCAGGATCTTCTCCATTCTGGTAAAAAAGTAAGCCTCAACTTCGCGGGTATTGTTTAAATGTTCTTTGCGCATGAGTTCCGCAATTGCCGGCGATTGCTCCCATGCCCCTTTTGGTACCTCATCACCGCCGAGATGGATGTAGTCGAAAGGAAAAAGTGTTGTCAGCTCTGCGATCACACCGTCCATAAATCTATAGGTACTCTCAAGACCGGCGTCCATAGTGTTATTGCTTACCTTTTGGACTGAGGTGTATCGGCCGGTGTCGTCAGGATCCTGTAGGAGTCCCGGGTAGGCAGTAACGGCGGCCTTTGCATGGCCGGGGACATCGATCTCCGGTAAGACATTGACACTGCGTTTGGCTGCGTAAGCAACGATCTCTTTAATCTCGTCCTGAGAATAATACCCCTCTTGTTTTTTATCTTTTGGACCGCGCATGGCCGGATAAAAAGAGAATGGAAGTGCGGTCCCCGGTCCGCGTCTGCTACCGATTTCGGTAAGAAGAGGGTATTGCTTGATCTCAATGCGCCACCCTTCATCATCGCTAAGATGCCAGTGAAAGACATTGAGCTTATGCTGGGCCATACGGTCGATAAATTTTTTGACGTATTCGACACTGAAGAAGTTGCGTGCACTGTCAAGCATCATCCCCCGCCATTTGAAACGGGGTTCATCTTCGATAAAACAAGCAGGAACTTCCCAACTCTTCCGGGGTGTCTCTGCCTTATGCTGTGACCAGATCGAAGGGTCCATGAGCTGCATTAAACTCATGGTCGCATAGAAAAAACCGGCCTGGCTGCCGGCTTCGATATGGACCGTTTCAGTCGTGATCTGCAGCGTATAGGCCTCTTCTTTGATGTTTGGGTTGAGTCGGTAATCCATGGCACTCTGAGCAGTGCTCTTCACCTTTTTGAGGCTAAATCCTGCTTGCAGCATCAACTGCTCTTGCAGATAGTTCAGGGCATTGAGAGCGAGGGGTGTATCTGCGTAATAATGGGTTTGATCATTGAGAAGAAAGCGGCCATCGAGCAGTTTTATCAGTCGGGGTTTGGGAATAATGGCCTCGGTGTTATTCTGAGCATCAAGCGAGAGTGCACATGCAAAAAGTGCGAAAAAGATTATGGCAAATACTTTCATCTGGTGATTGTATCACAGAGATTAGCTGGTTTTAAAAGAGTAGGCCTTATACTGTAACAAAGAGGAGTAGATTATGGAGATAACACTCATTGTTTTGCTTGTCGTCTTTGCCTATCTTCTGGGCTCTATCGCCACTGCAGTGATCGCCTGCAACCTGATGGGGCTTCCTGACCCGCGTACAGAGGGGTCACAAAACCCCGGCGCTACGAATGTCATGAAGATAGGCGGTAAAAAAGCCGCTCTCATTACCCTCATCGGTGACCTGTTGAAAGGGCTTGTTCCGGTTCTGATCGGTGTCGCACTCGAAGCAGATGAACTGACACTGTCACTGATCGCATTGGCAGCTTTTTTAGGCCACCTTTATCCGCTTTTTCACGGGTTTAAAGGGGGTAAAGGTGTCGCGACGGCATTTGGTGTCATTCTGGGCTTGAGCTGGCCGGTCGGCATCGTTACCTTGCTCACCTGGTTGTCTGTCTACTATCTTTTTAAACTCTCATCGCTTGCTGCACTGGTGACCGCACTTCTTACTCCTGTCTATTTTTACATTATCGATGGCTCGGCAACTTATACTGTCTTGGCCGGGTTACTCGCAGCGATGTTGATCCTGCGTCATCGCAGCAATATCGAAAAGATCATCGCGGGTACAGAGGATTAACATGCAAAAAGGGAGAAAGCACGTATGAAAGTCAATCTGTTCTTGTCCCTGCCGGCTACTATTGATGAGTATCAGACGATCCAGGATGACTTTTCAGGCGTTATCATGGGGCGTTGGACACCACCGGAGAACCTGCATCTGACATTGAGTTTTTATGGGAACAAGTTTACCCGTGATGAATTGCTGGAGAAGCTCGCTTCGGTCAAACTGACCATTACACCGTCTGTACTTAGAGGAATGGGGTATTTTAAAAGGCGTCATATCCTTTATGCCAATGTGGACAATCCTGCTTTGGCGTCCCTATATAAAACGCTCAACGCACTTTTCGAGCTGCCGGTTCGACACGATTTTGTAGCCCACGTGACCTTGATGCGTGTAAAAGAGGTCCTCGATGCTGAAGGTTTTGAGCGTTGTTTAGAGGGTTATAAAGAGAAGCCGATCGGTACTTTGGGCAACACGCCGGAGCTGATGCAGAGCGAACTTTACAGTGAGGGGGCACGCTATTCGCTTCTCAAAAGGATAGAACATGATCATCTGTAACTGCGTTATTCATCTCGACCTGTACGATGTCGCTTCTCTAAAAGGGCGCCGCAGTGTGACCAACAAGCTCAAAGAGAAGTTAAAGACCTTTAATGTCTCTGTGATGGACATCAGCTCCGAGTACCCTAAAGAGGCAGACATCGCCTTTGTCTTTTTATCGTCGAACGCTTTGGAGTCTGCACGATACCGTGAGAAGATAGAGAATTCCCTGGTAGCTCTTCTGCCTGAATACCCCATCGAACTCGATTATGAAGAGCTTTAATCGCTGGCTTAACAAAAGAGGTGGTACTATCTACTCATGATACAAAGAGTCACAATTGATGTCAGCGGTATTGTCCAGGGGGTAGGGTTTCGTCCTTTTGTTTATGGACTGGCGCAAGAGCTCGGTCTCAAGGGAAGTGTCCTTAATAACGGCGATGGCGTGCACATTGCACTCGAGGGTAAGGCTCAGAGCATAGAACATTTTCTACAGAGACTTTATAAAGAGCCGCCGCCGCTTGCAAAGATCGAAGCATTGCTAAAGCATTATGAAGTGCCGCTAGGAGAGAGTGATTTTAGGATTCTGGCGAGTACTCAAGGCGAAAAAAGGACATCGGTCTCTCCTGACATCGCTATCTGCGATGCCTGTTTACGTGAACTGTTCGACCCCGAAGAGAGACGTTACCGGTACTTTGCCACAAACTGTACCCATTGCGGACCGCGTTACTCTATAGTCAAGACACTTCCGTATGACAGGTCGCAGACTTCCATGCAGGTATTTACCATGTGTCCGGATTGTCGTAAAGAGTATGAAAACCCGTTGGACAGACGTTACCATGCGCAGCCTATCAGCTGCCACGACTGCGGCCCGGTACTTACCCTTTATGACAATGACAACAGGGAAGTCGGCTGTAACGATCCTTTTCTGACAGTGTCCCAACGGTTAGAGGAGGGGGCGATTATCGGTGTCAAAGGTCTGGGCGGTTTTCATCTGATGTGCGATGCACAGAACCAAGAGAGTGTCGCGCTGCTTCGTGAACGTAAAAACCGGCCGCTCAAGCCCTTGGCAGTTCTTTTCCCGACAGTCCAGCTCATCGAAGAGAACACATTTGTCACATCTTATGAAAAGCGGATGATCACCTCCAGGGAACGGCCGATCGTATTGGTCAAGAAAAAAGAGACAGACACCATTGCCCCCAATATTGCGCCGGACATTGACAAGATCGGAGTGATGCTGCCGTACACGCCGCTGCAATATCTCATCTTCGAGGTATTTCAAAGGCCGCTGGTCGCAACGAGTGCCAACATCAGCAACGAACCGATCCTGCGCAGCAGAGAGGCGTTGATCGCAAAACTTGGCCATGTGGTCGATTATCTGCTGGATTTTGATCGGGAGATCGTTAATGCAGTCGATGACAGTGTCGTGCAGATGGTCGATGAGAGACCTCTCTTTTTGCGCCTGGGCCGGGGGTTTGCACCCAGTTCGTTCCCCCTCGCGTTTACGCTCAGTAAAAAGATATTGGCGGTGGGTGCAGAGCAGAAAAGTACCTTGGCGCTGGCCTTTCACAACCAGGTCATACTAAGCCCGCATATTGGCGATCTGGGTTCTGTTGAGGCCTTTGACTTTTTTGAGCGTACCGTGCAGACGTTTTGCAGTTTTTACGACTTTACACCTGACATTATTATTTGCGACAAACATCCCGACTATGCCACCTCGCGCTGGGCAAAAAAGCAGGGAGTGCCTGTTGTTGAGGTGCAGCATCATCATGCCCATATCCTGAGTGTCATGCACGAACAGCAGATCAACGGCGATGTACTGGGTGTTGCCTTTGACGGTACCGGTTACGGAGGCGACGGGACGATATGGGGCGGTGAGTTTCTGCGTTGCAGCGGTGCAGAGGTGCAACGAGCCGCCTCGTTTGCACCGTTGGCCCTTCTGGGCGGAGAGAAGGCCGTTAAAGACCCCCGACGTATCGCCTTGGCAATGGCCTTTGCGGTGATGGAGCTTGAAGCGGTTCAAAACAGTCCCCTCGGCCAGTGGTTTACAGCGTCGGAGCTGACACTTTTGCACACGGCTTACACCAACCGTATCAACACCCCTCAGACCTCTTCACTCGGGCGTATCTTTGACGGCGTAGCTGCACTGCTTGGGATTGTGGAGAGACTCTCTTACGAAGGTGAAAGCGGTCTCAAGATGGAGCAGTACTACGATGAGGCGCAGAGCGGTGTTTACCCGTTTACGTACAGCGGGGGTGTTATCACTCTGGAGCAGATGACCGCGGCACTGCTTCGCGAATCAGAGCGAAGCCGGGGTGTCTCCATGTTTTTCAACACCATCATTGAGGTCATCGTTCTTATCGCAAAAGAGCAGGGGTTGCCGCTGGTGCTCAGCGGCGGTGTCTTTCAAAACAAGGTGCTAGTCTCGCGTCTGTTCAAACGTCTCGATGCGGAGGGGATTACCTACTATTTCCCTAAGAGCGTTTCGCCTAACGACAGTGCTATCGCACTGGGACAGATCGAATACGCGCTTCGGTCACTGCATCTCTAGGCGCATCAGGTACATATCTTCGCCGTCGAGGACTTTGATAAAGAGGTTCTGACACTTCGGGCAGACATACTCTATCTTCTCGAGAGTGAACTCCTCATCGCAATCACCGCAGTAGATCAGCAGAGGTTGATGTTGTATTGTCAGTTTTGCCTGATCGCAGACAGTACTCTCTTTGAAGGTCTCGAAGGCGGTCTCAAAAAGATGGATTTCGATGCCGCTCTGCACACCGATCTTTACAGTGACTTCTGTTATCTGTACGGCATCATTCGCTTTAGCGTGGGTCTCGCACTGCTCAAGCAGTGCCTGAACAACAGAATATTCGTGCATCAGCAGATCCTTGGCAGGAGTTCGCCTTTTGGCAGGTCGAGGTAACGGCTGCTTCCCCATGCGGTATTGATGATCACCTTTTTATTTTTTTTGTGCGTGACAGTGCCGATGATAGACGCTGTTTTAGCGTTTTCAAACTGCTGTAGCAGTGCCAGCGTCTTTGGTGCATCGTCCGGCTTAACAGAAAGTATAAATGTGCCCTCATTTGCAAAGTCGGTAGCTTCAAAGCCGAAAATCTCACAAAGTCCCTGGACATCATCACTGACGGGGATGGCCTCTTCCTGGAGTTCGATGCAGACATCCGAGGTCATTGCCCATTCGTTCAACACGGCTGCCAGACCCCCACGGGTCGCGTCGCGCATCGCATTGGGCGTGACATTGTTGGCGATAAGGCATTCGACCATCGGCCAGAGAACGGCGCAGTCGGTTGCCAGGCTGGAGGTGATGTTGATGCCTTCGCGCGCGGCGAGGATCGTTGCACCGTGTCTGCCGATGTCGCGTGAGACGATGATGGCATCCCCCTCACAAAGATTGTGCGAAGAGACTGTGTCGCACTGCAGTTCGCCGATACCGGAGGTGTTGATAAAGATCTTGTCGATACTCCCCCTTGGAAGTACCTTGGTGTCACCGCAGACGATCTTGGCGTCACTACCGGAGAGCTCTTGCGCCATGGTCTCTACAATGGTCTCGAGGTCTGAAAAGGGAAGTCCCTCTTCGATCATAAAGCCGCAGCTGAGATAGAGCGGTTTTGCGCCCATCATCGCCAGGTCGTTGAGGGTTCCGGCAATGGCCAGTTTTCCGATGTTGCCGCCGTTGAAAAAGATGGGACTTACCGTGTAGCTGTCGGTCGTAAAGGCGATCTTCTCTTTGACCTGCAAAACGGCGGCATCCTCGTCCCGCAGAAGGATCTCGTTGCCAAAATGTTTGAAAAAAAGCCCGTGAATAAGCGCGTTGCTCTCTTCACCGCCACCACCGTGGCTGAGCTGTATCTGTTTAGGCATCTGTTTCTCCAAATCGTTTTGAACGCCAATCGGGCAAAGCCCGCCTGACTGCGCTCGCCGCTATGGCACTAAAGTCAGCCCTTGACGGGCAGCGATTATAAACCGCCATACCGATAGTACGCATTACACGCTCCTTCATCACTCACCATGCAGCTGCCGAGCGGGGTGTTTGGGGTGCAGGCAGTGCCGAAGACGCTGCAGTCGTTGGGTTTGGCCAGACCCTGCAAGATGGTGCCGCAGATACAGCGTTTATGATCATCGATGGGGTCGTCGGACAAGACACCGGCAAACACTTTTTCGGCATTGATACTGTCGTAGGCATCTTTGAGTCTGAGTGCGGAGTCTGGAATGTCGCCGATACCGCGCCATCTAAAATGGTCACGCGGCTCCAGGTATTGTGCTATCAGCTCCTGCGCTTTGGTATTGCCCTCGCGTGTCACGCAACGGCGGTATTCGACTTCGACCTCGTGGCGTCCTTCGTTCTTCTGACGAACCATCATCAAGATCCCTTCCATGACGTCAACCGGTTCAAACCCGCTGACGACAACAGGGGTATGGTAGGCAGCGGCAAGCGGTTCATAGATCTTTGAACCGGAGATCACACTGACATGAGAAGGACCTATAAATGCATTGATCCTGGCACGGCCGGGGTCCATGATCGCTCTGACGGCGGGAGGAACAAGAACATGGTTAATATGAAAAAAGATGTTTGTAATATGGTTTTTAACGACATGGTCGATCACCGCTGCGGTCATCGGTGTCGTGGTCTCAAAGCCTATGGCAAAAAAGATGACCTTCTTATCGGGGTTCTCTTTCGCGATTTTCAAGACGTCCATCGGAGAGTAGAGCGGGCGTATGTCGCGTCCCTTTGCACGCTCTTTCGCCAAGGTGCTTTTGGAACCGGGTACACGGATCATGTCGCCGAGCGTACATAAGATGGCATTGTCGACACCTGCCAATGCGATGGCATGGTCGATGCGCTCTTTGGGCATGATGCAGACAGGACAGCCCGGTCCGTGGATAAACTCGATGTTCTCTGGCAGTATCTGCATCAGCCCGAACTTCATGATGGTGTGGGTGTGTCCGCCGCACACTTCCATGACATGCAGCGGTCCGGTGAGCTTTTCAGCCTCTTTCGCTATTTCGACGGCAAGACTTTTAATGATCTTGGGATCACGGAACCGGTCGTAGAGGTCTTTGAGGTGAAGTTCTTTCAAAACCTGCCTTTAGCGTGTTTGATTTGGGCAGTTCTCTGCCTCTTCAACGACATGTTTGCGCTCTTCTTCTTCCATCGCTTCGACCATCTCCCGGTAGATCTCCAAAGATGACAAGGCCTCTTCTTTGTCGATCTTGTTCATCGCAAAACCGACATGGATCAGAATGTAGTCGCCCACCTCGATCTCATCCGCCATGAGGTCGAGACTGACCTCTCTTTGAATACCCATCGTGTCGGTAGTCGCCATGTTGTCCTCACTGATCTTGATTACTTTTGAGGGGATTGATAGACACATAGGTTTACCCTTTACATTGTTATATTTGTTCGATCAAGCAGCAGTGTCAGCGCATCTTGCGTTTAAATTCTATCCAGTCGATCACGGCTCGAATGGAGCTGTCGTCTTTACTGTTGACTTCGAGAATATCGACACCCGGTTTAAGCTTTCTCGCCTCCGCCTTTTCATGGTCGATGTCATAATCAAAATGTTCCAGAAGATCTGTTTTGGTAATGAGCACCAGGTCCGCCTGACGGAACATCACCGGATACTTCTCTATCTTGTCGCTGCCTTCAGGCACCGAGACGAGAACGATGTTAAGATGCGAACCTACATCGTAACTTGCCGGACAGACGAGGTTGCCCACATTTTCAATAAAACAGACATCGATCTCAGTCAGCGGCATATCGTGCAGCCCTTTGTGCACCATAAAGGCGTCGAGGTGGCAGGCACTGCCGGTCTGGATCTGATAAGCGGGAATCCCTTTTGCTTTGATGCGGTCGGCATCACGGCTTGTCTCAAGGTCACCTTCGATAACACCAAATGTAAAGCCGGCAAGATCGGCCATTTTTTCCAGCAGGGTGGTCTTGCCGCTGCCTGGGCTGCTCATGAGGTTGATCGAGAGAACATTGTGGCTGTCAAAATGGGCACGGTTATGGGCGGCTTCCTGGTTGTTCTTGTCCAGTATCTTGGTAATGACAGAGATCGTCTTTGTATCATTGAGCTGGGGGTTGTGGTGCAGCGTCTCGTGTGCTGCCTGATGTTCATGCGAGTGGTCGTGAGCGTGATGATGGTCGTGTGTATGGGTATGTTCGTGGGTGTGGTCGGTAATACTGCAGCCGCAATCTTGACACATAGTTGTTCCTTATCCTAATAACATATTCGAGCCGACAATGACAGAGATGAGGCCTGCCGTTGCGAAGACCCGTGTGACACTCTTTTTATTTTGTAACAGATTTTTATTAATATATAGTATTACAGCCCCAAAGCCTATAAAAATCACCATAACACCGAGTGCAAATGCCGATATCATGACCAAATCTACACGTTGTGCTTCCAACATACCCAGTGTGACGAGCATGCCGCGCACACCGCCGATACCCATCAAAATACCGATACTCGCAGCCGAAGCGATATCGCTGTTGTCGTGGCGGTGCTCTTTTCCAAACCAGATGTGGGTGTGTATATGACCATTGTGGGTGTGGGTTTTGAGCTGAATTCTTTTGGTGATGACCATAAAGAGCAGATAGAACCCCATTCCAAGGATGACAAAAGCGGAGATCGTATCACCATAGCCTAAAAGCGCTTCACTGAGTTTGTAGGTCTCCAGGATCTTGGCAAAGAGAAAGAGTGTCAGACCATGACCGAGGGCGAACAGGAGGGTGATGAGCAGTGTCTTTTTCCTGTTTTTACCAATGGAGAAGTCGGCAATGGCGGTGAGATGGTCGGGACCGAAGGCGTGTAAAATACCGTACCAGAAGATGATAAGCAGGCCGTTGTCCATTACTCAGCCTCCTCTCTATTTCCAAGCAGCAGGGCACCGAGAACGATGTTCTCTTTGTCCATACTCAGTTGTCTGTTGGTGTAGACAGGAAAATTAGGCGTGACACTGTTGAGTGCGCGCATGAGGAGTTGACGGTTCTCAAAGAGTGAACCGCTCAAAGAAACCCCGCCGATGCCGATATTGGCATGGGCATTTTGTGTCTGCAGCCCGATAAAATCTGCCAGCGAATCCAGAAAACCGAAACTCAGCAGTATATCGTCCACACCGGCGAGTTTAAAGCTGATCGCCGAACGCAGTGTCGTCAGGGTGTCGAGACAGTACCGCCCGTCGATCTTTTTGACCTTATAATCGATACGCGGTCCTGATTTGCCGCCGAATTCAATGGCATTGGCACCCAGTGCTTCGGCGGCCTCTTTAATGTCATCGCCCTCATAAAAGCCGAGTATCGCAGCAGCCAGACCGAACAGCTCGGTAAAGGTCTCAACGCTCTCAAGGTTCTTAAAGTGGAGCGCTTCGATCTTTGCAGAGAGTGCAGGGTATTCTGTTGTGTAGTTGTCGATGAGTCTTTGGGCACTCGCTTCGATATCGGCGATCTTCTCAAGTATGGCATGCGGCTGTTGGTGCTGACGCGGGAATTCGACCATGGTCGTGTAGCCGATCTTTGGCGAATAGCTGAAGATCTGCGAAGGGGTGTCGCAGCTCAGATGGACAGCGCAGAGGGACTGCGCAAAGAGAGTGTTCTCCAACACGACAGACATAAAAGCAGCATGGGCCGGCTCAAAAAAAACACTCCCTTTTTGCGGCTTTGCTCCATTAGGAAGAAAGCTAATGGCATCAAACGCTTCGCGCTGCGCATGTGCAAGGTCCACGGTAGTCTCTCCGTTACTTCCTCTGGCATAAAAACCGTAGGCCTCACACTGGGCCTCGACATTCAGAGAGGCACGGAAGGTCAACGGCAAAAGGTCTCGACCGGTTGTGACGATATAGGGACGTTCAAGGGTCGTGACACATCGCAGCGCCGGCGGATGGGATGCAAAAAGAAGATCGACCCCGCGGTTTTTCAACGCTTGCGTCAGGGCCAGAGTGAGAAGGTCATCTGCGATAAAAAGCTCGTAACAGCGATGTTCAAGTTCATGCGAAACACGCAGTTTTAACTTTGGTTTCAGCCGAACAACCGGCTTTTCGACCAGAGTCAATGTCTGTAGTTCTGACGCTGTCATCACAAAATTATCGGCAAGAACATCAATGTTGCAGGCTAGAATGCCATACGAAGCGTTCTGCGCTTTTTCACTGATGGAGAGTCGGCGCTCTCCCTGACTGGTACGAAGGGTAATCGCACCGTTTGTTATGAGTTCCTGCGCCTTTTGTTCAACAGCCTGGTAAAAGTCATCACCGTCAAATTGACGCATCTGCATGTCATAGCTGATCTTCGGGTCACTGAAGCCGCAGACCTCGCACTGCGCAAAAGTGCTCAATGTACGGTTAAGGACCCCTTCCTGACAGGTCGGGCAGTAGGGGGTCTCGTAAAAGGCAGCGCTGTCCTCCAAAAATTGGTCTCCGGCTGTGATCGTATCGATTTCGCGGAGACGGGGCTCCTCTAAGAAGAGTGAAAGCGGTACCATCGATGAGACGAGCTCGGCCAGCGTTTCGAGCTCTTTTTGGTTGCCGCCGGCCTCAAGGGTGTATTTTATATTGTCGCTGTTCAGATAAACGGGGATCGCGGCCTTTTTTTTGATGGCATTGAGAAGACGGCACATAAGACCGTTATGGTGCAGATATTCGAAATCAAAGGCTATGTTCATAATGCATCTTATACGAGATCGGTAGAATATCGTTGATCGAAAGTTCTGTCTTGACAACAGCATCGACACCTAATGTACGGAGATGTTTCAGGAGGGTCTCCTCTGCAACGTGTACTGCTTTGTCGACACCCTCGGAGAGTGAGAATTCGATCGGCTCGATGATGGTCGGTACAATACCGATGATCTTCGTCGTCGGCCGGTCACCGACAAGGTCCATCATCGTCAGTGTCTGCAGCATCTCCACTTCGTGGGCGCTGCCTTGCCAGTCGATGCCGTTGGGTACGTTTTCGAAATCGAAGAAGTAGACTTCGCCGGCTTCAACGCCTGGGGCATTGACGGTGTCGATGATAATGAGGTAGTCATAATCCACGATTATCGGGATGAGATGCTGGGCCAGTGTACCGCCATCGAGCAGATCGATCTGATGTGCTGAATCGAAACGGTATTTTTTTTGCAGGTAATTGACCATATGGACACCGATACCTTCATCGGCAAACAGGATATTGCCGATACCCAAGATCAATATTTTCATTTTATTGTTTTGTATCCTCTTTTTTCAGATGATAATCATACCCTGTAAACATAACATCAAGGGCATTGTGTTTAAATCGGATAGCTGACCAGATCACCATGTAGACATGGATCGGTACAAAGATGATAAAACCCCACATCGTAATATGGTGGATCAGACGGACTTGGGCCAGACCGCCCATCCACTTTGCGACATAGCTCAGCGGTTCATAGATCATTCCGCCAAAACCTTGATGGTAGACGTTGGAGTAGAGGATCAGTCCTGTAAGCACCGTCAATATGACCATCACGGTGATCATGAAGTAGGTTGCAAACTGCAGGGGGCCATAGATGCCTTTCTTTTGCAGTTCACCGATAAAAAAGTAGGACTTGAGCTGAATGATCCATGACTTGAGGCTCAGGAGATCTTTGACCGAGCGTGTCTCCTCCTCATGGTTTTTGCCAAAGAAGAAGAGGTAGATACGCAGCATGGCTGCCGCGATCAGTACAAACCCTGTCGTAAAGTGCACGACGCCCCATTGGGCATAGACAAGATCGTCGCTGCTGTTTCCCGGCGACAGAAAAGGCGAGGCAAGGTAGAAGCCCGTGACGGTGAGTATGGTGATCGTTATAGCCCGAAGCCAGTGCAATAGCCTGTTTGCTCCACTGTAGACAAAGTCGGGATAATAGGCAGGTTTGTTCTCTTTCATACGAGGCTCCTTTTTACACTGAACAGGTGGTTCCGCCGGTAGCAACACTCACCTTGAACTCGCCGAGGTCATGACCTTTAATGTCCATGACATGGACCGAACAGGACATACACGGATCAAACGAGTGAATAACACGCAAGACTTCCAAAGGTTTGGTCGGATCTTCGATCTTCAAACCGACCAGAGAGGCTTCGTAGGGGCCGACAATTCCGTTGGCATCTTTGGGACCTGCATTCCATGTTGTTGGAACGACCGCCTGAAAGTTCTCGATCACACCGTTTTTTATCCGGACCCAGTGACTCAGGGTACCGCGCGGCACCTCACCGATAAAGCGACCTTTGTACTCTTTGTCCGGGTCGATCTCGTATTTGGTGTAGGTACTCTGGTCGCTCTTGATGTTCTCGACGAGGGAGTTGAACGTCGTTATGGCATTGTCGGAGATGACCTTGGTCTGCAGCATCCGCGCAGCGGTACGGCCGAGCGTGGTAAAGAGAGCGCCTACCGGCAGCCCTGTCTGTTTTAAGAAGCCGTTGACGGCTTCGACAACCGCTGTGTTGCCTTTGGCATAATTGACCAGCATGCACGAAAGCGGTCCGACCTCATAGCTCTCATTGTCGTAACGCGGCGCCTTGACCCAGCTGTATTTGTCGTCAGGGTTGATGACCTTGGCAGGGCCGTTGACGGTGTCGCCGTCGACAAACCCGGTGAACTCCGGTTCCGTGACACCGTTGTAAGGCTGCAGCGGACGGTCTCCTCGGTACCAGGCGTGGGTGACATCTTCTTCGATCTTTTCATCTTCGATGGCATAGACCTTGCTCAGGTCACCGTTTTTGATGATCCCCGCTTCAAAGAGGTTGGTGTTGCGCGTGAGCAAAAAGGCGTCGGCAGAGAGAAAGTTTTTGACACCCATACCGCCGAGAACACTCTCTTCGCTGCCATAGGCTGCGGCTGCCATGACGATGTCGGCATAATAGGCGCGGTCGATAAAGTCTTTGACCACCTCGTATTTGCTTTTCCATTCAATGAGGCGTGCCGGACTTAAGATGTCTCTGACACTGGTAATGCCGCCGACGACCAGACTTTGGGGGTGAGGCTGTTTGGCACCGAAGATCGCAAACATCTGCGCTGCAGTCCGCTGCACTTCCAGGGCTTTAAGGTAGTGGGAGAGGGCAATGAGGTTCTGTTCGGGTGTAAACTTGTAGGTCTTGTTGCCCCAGTAGGCGTTGGCAAAGGGACCAAGGGAACCTTTGGCTGCAAAGCCTTTAACCCGCTCCTGTACTGCTCTGAGTTCACTTTCGCCTGTCGCGATCGGGGAGTCTGTATAGTTAAAAGCCTCTTTGGATGCTTTGGCCGGGTCTGCCTGCAGTGCAGAGATAATGTCGACCCAGTCGAGCCCGTGCAGATGGTAGAAGTGGACGACATGGTCATGCATGTAGAGCGATTCGTTCAGCAGTGAACGCACCAGCTGTGCATTTAAAGGCGGTATGACGCCAAGGGCATCTTCGACCGCTTCAACCCCTGCTTTGTAGTGTGAATAGGTACAAACACCGCAGATACGCTGGGCCATAAGACCGACGTCTCTGGGGTCACGTCCCTGCAAAATAAGTTCGATACCACGCCAAAGGGTTGAGGAAGAGTAGGCTTTTTGGACAACATTGTTCTCGTCTACCTCGACTTCTATACGTAAATGGCCTTCGATCCGTGTAATGGGATCAATTACGACACGTTTGTTCATTGTGCATCCTCCTCATTTTTTTTGGCAAAGAGACTTGCCACGGCATGGGCACCGATCCCGACAGCTGTTGCTGTCAAGAGTGTCTTACCGATATTGTCGACGGTAGAGTTAAGCCCTTTGACCAGGTGCGACGAGATCGGCTTTTCAAGCGGTCCCATGGTGTCCCAGAAGTTGGGCTCGCTGCAGCCCATGCAGCCATGCCCTGCACCGATAGGCCAGTGCGTGTGCTGGTTGAACCGTTCCGTCGAACAGTTGTTAAAGGTGTAGGGGCCTTTGCACCCCTGTTTATAAAGACACCATCCTGCTTTGGCGCCTTCATCACCGAAGGTTTCGACGAACTCGCCCGCGTCAAAGTGACCGCGGCGTTCGCAGAGGTCATGAATACGGTTGCCGTAGGCCCATTTCGGACGGCTGTAGGCATCGATCGCCGGCAGCGTTCCAAAGAGGATGTAGTAGACCAGTGTACCGACGATATTTTTAGAGCTTGGCGGGCATCCCGGTACATTGATGACCGGCTGGGAGATGACCTTGTCAACACCTTTGGCGCCTGTCGGGTTTGGTGCAGCAGCCTGAATACCTCCGAAACTGGCACAGGTGCCGATGGAGAAGATGGCTGCAGCAGACGAAGCGGCATGGTGTATGAGCTCCACTCCGGTGCGCGCCTGCGCGCCGACGGTGAGGTATTGACCGCCCATGGCAGTCGGTACACCGCCTTCGACCAGCAAGATGTACCGACCGGCATAGTTTTCAATAGCACGTTCAAGGTTCTCTTCTGCCTGCCAGCCTGCAGCGGCCATCAGGGTCTCGTGGTACTCCAAAGAGACGTAGTCGAAGATCAGCGAGTCGATCGTCGGAGAATCGGTGCGAATAAGTGATTCACTGCACCCGGTACATTCGGCCAGGTGTATCCAGACAAGAGGAAGCCTGTCCGCCAGTTTGACGGCATCGGCTACAAGCGGGGTAAAATTGGAGGGGAGGGCAAGCATAGCGGTAATGGACGCCGCCCATTTGAGAAAGTCACGCCGGTCAATACCGTTTTTTTCGAGCGTCACTTCTAATGAATCTTCTTTAATGGAAGACAACTTTGATAATGTGTCTAATTGCAAATGTGCCTGCTTCATAAGTGCATCATAGCTGTTCATGTCAAAGCCTTTAAACGGATTATGCTATATCTTATAACCCTAATGCTTAAGCTCAACTTTATATAAGAGAGCCTTATTAAACACTCTTCATGACCCTGAAAGGTTCAGGGTGGAACAAGGCGGCTATTCGGGGGTGTTGTACTCCCTGTCACCGGCGTCGCCGAGTCCCGGTATGATGTACTTGTCATCGTTGAGCCGTTCATCGATCTGCGCGATATAGATCTCCAGCTGGGGAAACGCCGCTTCGATGCGATCGAGCCCCTCCGGCGAACCGATGATGTTCAGTGCGGTTATCTTTTCGGCACCTCTTGTCTCCAACAACTTCAATGCATCGATCATGGAACCGCCGGTCGCGACCATGGGGTCGACCAGAATAAGATGTTTGCCTTCGCAGTCGGGAACACGGTCGTAGTAGAGTTTGGACTCGTGGGTGGTCTCGTCGCGTTTAATGGCCAGAAAGCCGGCCTGCGCATCGGGGAAAAGGTCCATCAGCGCTTCGAGCATCGGCAGACCGGCCCGCATAACGGTGACAAAGAGCAGGTTGCTCTGGTCAAACTGTTCAAAGTTGAACTTTCCCTGCCAGGTGAACATGGAGCGCGTTTTCAGGGCATCTTCGTGCAGGGCTTTGTCGGCAAGCAGCAGGCTGAGGGTCTTGACGTTTTGTCGAAACCGGAGGGCATCGGTCTTGCTGTCGCGCAGCGTGTTAACAAGATGGGTGGTCAGTGGGGTGTTGAGTTCGTATGTCATGCGTTGATTATAGAGCAGAAATGCTTTTTTTTACGTCAAAAGAAGTCATTCCTTTAACTGTGCTAACGCCGGGTCCACTTCAGCAGTGAGGGTATAAACAGATGGTTAAAAAAAAGTAAAGCAGGCCGAGGGGAGCAAAAGCAGAAGCTTCTAAACGCCGTCTATTCTAAGGTTTTTGGTGCGGCCGACCATGAGGTCTGCTGTCATCTTGACGCGCTTAAAGACACTCTCCTGGCGGTACTCGAGGTTGTGCTTTTTACACACCTCTTTGACGATCGGCTGCATCTTCTGGTACTGGCTAAGCGGCAGGTTGGGAAAGAGATGGTGCTCGATCTGGTAGTTGAGCCAGCCGTGGCCGAAGTCAATGAGGTCGGAGCCGGTGTTGTAGTTGACACTGCCCATGATCTGGCGCAGGTAGAACTCGCCCTGCGATTTGTGCGGTGCGTTAAAACGGTAGATGTCGTCTGCCGAGTGGTTGGGCACGATGACCAGAAACGAGTGCAGGTTCGCGATGACCTCTGCCATGAGCATGATGATCAGCGCGTCGAGTGCAGCTTCGAGCCCCAACGGTAAAAAGAGCAGCGGGAGGAAGACAAATTTGAAGAGGCCGTAGGGCAAGATGTAGTCTTTCCACAGCGCAAAACCGTTGTCGCTGAAGAAGTCCCAGGCGTAGCCCTCAAGCTCCGGCTGCTTTTTCTTGCGGCGCTCTTTGTTCTCGAGGATCTTCAGGGTGTTGGGTGCGTAGTAAGAGAGTTTCCAGATACCGGCAAGCATTAGCACCAAAGGGTACTTCAGGAAGGTCGGTATTTTCATCGCATGCAGCCACTTCGTGTTAAGCTCGACATTGTCAGGGTCTTCGTCTTCGCCAAGGTGGTAGTGGTGCATGATGTTGTGCTCGTATTCCCAGGCTTCGGGTTTGATCCAGTCGAGCCAGTCGACATAACGGCGGGCACCTTTGGCGTAGCCCGACTTGGTGTAGCGCAAGGGCACGCCCGGCACCTTGTCGTAGGCTCCGTGCAAAATAGGGTGGGTGACATTGGCCCAGCGTGAGACGTTGGCCACACCGATGAGCAGTGCTGCGGTTATGGCCACGGCCCAAAATGCAAACGAGGGGAGCGGGGAACCGGCGAAGGAGGCCATACCGATGACAAGGATAAGGGCAAAACCGACATAATTGGCTTTTCTGCCCCAGCGCTCAAGCATTAAGAGGTGTTCAAAATCGTCCCATGTCGGGGCTCCGATCGTATCTTTTACGGCATCGATGTCAGCTTGGAGCTGTTCCTGGTCGATCTTGTCATAGGGGGTATAGGTGTGTTCCAAAATATTCCTTGCGGTAGTCTATAGGGGTTGCCGCTAATGGTCAAAACGGCAAAAAGGTGGCGTATTGTACAGAGAAAAGGTTGTGAAAGAGGTTGATTGTTGTCGTAAAAAGTGAATTCGAGGCAGGCGTAAAAAAAGGGTGTTATTGACGTCACACCGAAGCAGCCGCACTAGAGCATGCCGAGCTCGAGTTTTGCCTCGTCACTGATCTTCTCCGGCGACCAGGGCGGATCGAACACGAGGTAGGGTTCGACCGAGAGTCCGGGATACTCCTCGATGACAAAACCGATGTTACGCACCTGCTCGACCAGACTTTCGCTGACCGGGCAGGCGGCGGAGGTGAGGGTCATGGTGACCACGCAGCGGGTGCCGCCGCTCTCCCTGGCGCAGTCGATGCCGTAGATGAGTCCCAGTTCGTAGATGTTGACCGGTATCTCGGGGTCGTAGATCTTCTTGAGCTCTTCGATGATCTTCTCTTTCAACGGCGCAAACTTCACGCTGCTTCCTTGCAGGCGTTGGCATAGCCGTAGATGACCTTTAAAAAGGCCTCAAGCCCCTGTTGGCGGACGGGGCTGAGCAGCTCCAGCAGTCCCATCGACTTGAGTTCGTTGGGATCGAAGGCGAGGATCTCGTCGGGGGTGCGGTCGTCAAAGATGCCCAGCAGCATTACCAGCATCCCTTTGGCGATGATGGAGTCGCCTTCGGCCTCGAGGTGGATCTTCTCGCCGTCAAAGCTTTTGTGGAGCCAGGCGAGCGATGAACACCCTTTTATGATGTTGTCGTCGGTCTTGTATGACGGATCGATGGTCGGGGCGTCGTGGCCGAAGTCGAGAATGTACTCCATCTTGGCGTCGTTCTCCTCAAAGAGGTCCAGGTCGGCCTTGTAGGCCTGTACTTGTTCTGACATGGTCATGGTCTCTCCTTTGTTGCGTATGCGGCGTCAAAGGCCGCTCTAACGGCCTCAGCCGCCTCTTTCTCCTCCACCGCGTCGATCATCTCGTTGGCAAAGGAGAGTATGAGTATCTTGCGGGCCTCATCGAGGGCGATGCCGCGGCTTCTGAGGTAGAAGAGGGCGGCTTCGTCGAGCTCGCCCGTAGTCGAGCCGTGGGAGGCTTCGAGCTCGTCGGTGTAGATCTCGAGCTGCGGTTTGGACATCATAAAGGCGTCGTCGTTGAGCAGGATCGCCTTGGCGTTCTGGCGGGCGCTGGCGTAGCGGGCGTCGTGGCCCACACGAATGAGCCCGTCGAAGATCCCGGTCGCGCGCTCTTTAAGAATGGACTTGGCCTCGTGCACGCTCTTGGTGTTGGGGCCGTTGTGGCGAAGTCTGACGACGTTGCCGAGATGTGCCTGTCCCGTAGCGTAGAGCAGGTGGGTGACCTTCGTCTCTACGTCTTCGGCCAGATCGTTTTTGTAGAGGTGCAGGGCATTGCCCGCGCCGAAGTCGAAGGTCTGCAGGGTCAGTTCGGCCTGCGCTGCCACGTCGTAGCGGTGCGACCCGATGACCACGGCGCTTGCAGCACCACTGGTCTGGTTGCGCACCCAGCTCAGCGCGCCATCCCTGCCGACGCTGACGTCGAGGCCGTAGAGCAGCAGCGAACCTGCGCTTTTGGTGTTTTCAAAGGTCTCGTAGAAGGAAGCCCTGACCTGCGGCGCCACCTTGACGACAAGGCGGTAGGTGCTCAGGCTCTCCTCCTGTGTGAGCTGATGCACGACGGTAAGAGAGGCGTCCTCGTCAATAGTCAGTACGATGCAGTGCGGCGAGAGGAGGTGGGAGAGGTAGTAGAGGGCGTCATAGTGCGCCATGTCGGCCTCAAAGCCGCTCTCAAAACCCACCGTGACCCCTTCGGGCACCGTCGTCACGACACCGTCAAGGATTCTCAGCTCTTTGCCGCCGGTCTGCGGTTCGCCCTGCTGCGCGTCGATGCGCGTGTAGTCTTTGGCGAGCAGCGGTTTAATGCCGAAATGTTTGTACTGTTCGGTCTTGTTGCCGGGGATGCCGAGCTCCTGCAGCCGTGCGAGCATCGCTTTGGTGCGGCTATCGGTGGCAAAGAGTTCGGGCAGTTCGGCCGGTCTTATCTGCAGGGCTACTGGGCTCATGACGTACTCTCCGCAATGCCTTTGTACCCCTCCGCCTCAAGGGTCTTGACGAGTTCGGCCCCGCCGGTCTTGACGATCTTGCCGTCTTGGAGGACGTGGATGTAGTCGGGGTCGATGTAGTCGAGAATACGGCTGTAGTGGGTAATGATAATAAAACTGCGTTCGCCGTTTTTCAT
Organism: Sulfurimonadaceae bacterium; assembly: GCA_041553195.1. Taxonomy (GTDB): domain Bacteria; phylum Campylobacterota; class Campylobacteria; order Campylobacterales; family Sulfurimonadaceae; genus Sulfonitrofixus. The sequence continues at coordinate 77 of JBFEJN010000046.1, read as the reverse complement.
GCGGTTGATCCCTTCGGCCACGGCTTTGAGGGCGTCGATGTCGAGACCGGAGTCGATCTCATCGAGGATGATGAGTT